>CAYWDY010000021.1:756-7105 GCA_964455985.1 uncultured Flavobacteriales bacterium | reverse complement strand
CCTGTTGGTGGCTGTGTTCGGAGGTTTTTTCCTGGGTTCAGGTATCGGACTGGCGATGCGTGGCGGTGCCGTCTTGGATGGAACCGAAGTACTCGCCATATACATCAGTAAAAAAATAGGAACCAGTATCGGCGATGTCATCATCCTCATCAATATTATCATCTTCTCCGCAGCTGCCTATTTACTGGGCATTGACCATGCCTTATATTCCATGATCACCTACATGGCCGCATCCAAAACCCTGGACTTTCTGGTAGAAGGCATCGAAGAATATATCGGCGTCACCATCATTTCATCGCGACACGATGATATCAAACATTTGGTGACCCATGAATTAGGCAGGGGCCTGACAGTGTATCAGGGCAAGCGAGGTTTCGGAAAAGAAGAAGGTCAATCGATGGACATCCTGTTCACCGTAATCACCCGACTGGAGTTGAACCGTATCAAAGCCGGTATCGAGCGAATCGATCCGGATGCTTTTGTTGTCATGCACCCGATCAAGGACACCAAAGGAGGAATGATCAAAAAACGCCCGTTGCACTAAACCACATGGCATCCACCTTGATTCTTATCGGCGTTAGCTCGTTGGCGGCTTCGATACTCACGTTCTTCTCAGGCTTCGGGCTGGGAACGTTGCTGAGTCCGATCTTCATGTTGTTTTTCCCGGCCGATGTAGCCATCGCCCTCACCGGTGTAGTTCACTTCTCCAACAACCTGTTCAAACTGACCTTGACCGGCCGTCACGCCGACAAAGGTGTTCTCCTGCGTTTCGGTATTCCTGCGTTTCTGGCTGCTGCCCTGGGAGCTTGGGTGCTGCTATACTTAAGCGATATCCCTCCTCTATTCCACCTGGAATTTTTCGGAGCAACGCATGCAGTTACTCCGGTGAAATTCACCGTTGGAGTACTACTGCTCTTTTTTGCTGCCATGGAAGTGGTGCCAACACTTACCCGCCTGTCTTTCGGACGCGACAAACTCATTCTGGGCGGATTACTCAGCGGTTTCTTCGGAGGTTTATCGGGCAATCAAGGAGCGCTTCGGAGTGCCTTTTTGATCAAAGCCGGATTAACGAAGGAAGCCTACATCGGAACCGGCGTGGTGGTGGCTTGTTTTGTCGATGTGACCCGAATCGGAGTGTACAGCACACATCTGTTTGACAGCGGACTTCACGAACAACTCCCTCTGATAGCCACAGCCACCCTCTCGGCGATGGCCGGTGACTTGATAGCGACCAGACTATTCCAACACATGACATTAGGCTGGATACAGCATATCGTTACGTTCCTGTTAGTTGCCATCGCCCTAGGACTGATCACGGGAATGCTCTAAGTCGGGCCGCTCTTTTTACCAATAATCGTATCTTTAAGGCAGTCATGATACTCGTTTATTCGCCGCGCATCACGTACAGGCTTTCCTATGCCATGGACCTTATGCTTCGCGAATTGCTGGGCTTGGAACATCGTATCACCAAAGACGAGCAAGAATTCCTTCAATTCGAAGGCCCCAAATTATCTTACAACGACAAGCCGCTAAGCACCGAGCCTTTCTTCTACGCGACGACCTTGCTGTTCGAGCGGGGCATAAAGCCGCAGGAGATATCCGTTTTCGATTGGGAAGATTCCAAGGCGTTCTTCGCTACCCACCCGCGTTTCCTGATGCCCTTCGACCCGTTTGCGGCCGCTTTCTATCTCGTCACGCGATATGAAGAATACCTGCCCCATCAACGGGACGCTTTCGACCGCTTTGAAGCCCGCGAGTCTCTGGCGTTCAAGAAAGGATTCCTGCATCAGGCTGTCGTCAACCGTTGGGCCAAGCGGATTGGAGAAGTAATGCAAGCTCATTTTCCGGAACTCAAACTGCCGGAACGAAGATATAAGTACATCTCCACGATAGACATCGATAACGCATGGGCGTTTCGGGAAAAAGGCCTCCTCAGGACTTGCGGAGCATTACTGAAGTCTGCCGTCCGTCTCGACTTTCCGCGGCTTCGCGAACGAGTAGCCGTTCTGGTGGGACGTGAGCGTGACCCGTACGACACGTACGAGGAGCTTGACCGGATCCGATCGGCGTATGACCTGAGCTGCATTTACTTCTTTCTGCTGGGCGACTACAGCCAGCACGACCGTAACGTCTCACCAAGCCGGAGAGCTTTCCGATCGCTGATTAAATCCATCGCCGATTATAACACCTGCGGCATCCATCCGTCGTTCCTATCGAACGACGAACCTCAACGGCTCCTGTTGGAGCAGTCGAGACTGAGCAAGATCATCCGTCGCGATATCTCCATCAGCCGACAGCATTTTCTCCGGATGCGATTCCCAGACACCTACCGACAGTTGATCGGATGCGACATCACCGAGGACCATACCATGGGCTATGCCCAGGAGATCGGATTCCGCGCCAGCATCTGCAGCCCATATTATTTCTACGATTTAGGAACAGAACAAGAGACTACATTGCGTATCCATCCATTTGCCGTAATGGACACGACCCTCAGGCATTACCTGAGATTGCGACCGGACGAAGTGATGGCGCGTGTGCTACCGCTGATTCGTGAAGTGAAATCATTGGGTGGAACCTTCATCACACTATGGCATAACGAGTCGCTCTCCGACTTCGATCCGTGGAGAGGATGGAGACCTTGTTACGAACAAATCGTCAAAGTCGCACTTCCGTGATCAAGCTGATTGAACATGCAGCGATCGATAAGGCGCGTTGGGACCATTGCGTCCTTTCTTGCAGCACCCCACTGGTATATGCCGAATCCTGGTATCTGGATATCGTTTCGCCTGGATGGATTGGACTGATCGAAGGCGATTATCACAGCGTCATGCCACTGCCGCATCGTCGTAAGTGGGGCATGGATTACATCTTCCAACCTCCCTTTGTGCAGCAGCTGGGAGTTTTTGGAAAAAAGAACGCCGACGAATTCATTGAAGCTATTCCGTTGAATTTCCAATTGGCAGACCTCGTGTTGAATTCAGGCAATCAGACCGAACGATTCAAAGCAGTTCCTCGCCCCAACCTGATACTCTCACTCTCCTCCGACTACGAATCGCTGCACCGCACTTTTTCGGAAAACACCCGTCGCAACATCAAGCGATCGATCAAGGCCGGACTAAGAATTGAAGAGGTCGCTGATCTCGAATCTGTCATTTCGCTATTCCAATCGACCAAGGGCCGACGTGTTTCGTTGGGCGAATCAGACTACAGTATATTGCGCAGGATCGAACAGGCAGCCCGTGCACAAAGCCGTTGGGAAGGATACTCCGTATTCGATACTAAGGGAGTGCTGCTCGCCGGCGCTTGCTTCCTGAAGTCGCCGCACGGTTGGATATTTTTGTTTTCCGCCACGCATCCAGCCGGCCGGGAAACAGGAGCCATGTCTGCCCTGATCGACGGGTTCATCCGAAAGCATGCCGGCCAGAACACCCTCCTGGATTTTGAGGGATCCTTGGATCCGTCACTTTATCGGTTCTACCGGAGTTTCGGAGCGGAGGAAAGCGTATATTTAAGCCTGCGTTTGAACCGTATGCCATGGCTATGGCGCTGGCTCAAACCGTAATCCTTCTCATCATGATACATAATTTAGGCCTAAACAATTCCCTGATCAATCAGTTCGTCGCTGAGTTACGTAATGTAGAGGTTCAAGGCGATCGGCTTCGCTTCCGCCGCAATCTCGAACGTATCGGGGAAATCATGGCCTACGAGATCAGTAAACTCATGACCTACGACGAAGTGGAAATTACAACTCCACTGGGCGCAGCCGTGATGAATATCCCCAAAGAGCAACCCGTGATCGGTACCATCCTCCGCGCCGGACTTCCGCTGCACCAGGGATTTCTGAACTATTTCGATCACGCCGATAATGCTTTCATCAGCGCCTACCGCAAACATCACAAAGACGGCAGCTTTGAAATCGCGTTGGAATATGTCTCTTGCCCCTATTTGGAAAACCGCATCCTGATCCTTGCCGATCCGATGTTGGCTACCGGCTCCTCTATCGTCATGACCTACAAAGCCATGCTTGAAAAAGGAGTTCCCCGCCATACACATATCGTATGCGCCATCGCCAGCCAACAAGGCATACAGCATGTTAAGAGCCATCTCAGCGATAACGTCACCATCTGGGCAGCAGCCATCGATGACGAATTGACGGCCCAGTCGTATATCGTACCGGGCCTGGGTGATGCCGGCGACCTTGCATTCGGAGAAAAACTCTGATGCCCGAATACGTGTTGAACGCTTTTGTGTGAGTCGTTGTGGAGGAGCTAATCAATATCGTCACGTTTATTCTCATTAGCAGCGTAAAGTTTGCTTTTGGAATCCCGTTCGTTTCTATTTCCGAACGGTACACCTTCAACTGGCTTGAGACAACTGTTTACGCCATCATAGGCGGCATGTTAGGCGTTATCGTATTCATGTATTTCAGCGATGCCATGCTCATCCTTTGGAACCGATTGAGAACCTATTTTTTTCGGCGCAAGAAAATGCGCGAAGAGCTTTTCTCCCCTCCAGTAGCGGATGTAGAGGGCAACCTGAAAATCCGATACGACTACGTCGATCACAATCCCCCACCCCGCAAGATCTTCACCAGTCGCACACGACGGATTGTCCGGGTATGGAACCGCTATGGGCTCATCGGGTTGGCTGCGATCACGCCAGTTTTCTTATCCATTCCGGTGGGGACGTTTTTCATCGCACGCCTCGAGAGAAACAAGAAGCGAATCCTGTTGTACATGTTCATTTCCATCGCCGCTTGGTCGGTATTGCTGGCGACACTGTTTCACTTCACCTCATTCAAGAGACTGGAGGACTTTTTCCAATGAACGGCATCAAGCATATCTTTTTTGATCTGGACAACACCTTGTGGGACTTTGAAAAAAGTTCCATGGCTACCCTGCGGGAGCTTTTCGACAAATACGACCTCACGAAGCTGGGGGTCTCTTCCTTCGAATCCTTCGTTGCTGCCTACCAACACCGCAACGAACTCCTTTGGGAGCAGTACCGCTTGGGCGCCATCGACAAACTGACCCTCCGCAACAAACGATTCGCCTTCACGTTCTGGGACATGGGCCTGGATCCTGATTCAGCACCACACGGCTTGGCCGATGATTACGTGTACTTGGGTCCACGAAAAAGCCACTTGTTTCCCCATACACACGAGACGCTGGAATACCTGAATACCAAATACCGACTACACATCATCACCAACGGTTTCTTGGAGGCGCAAACGGTGAAAATGGAAACCTCTGGGCTTGCCCGCTATTTCGATGAGGTAATCATCAGTGAAGAAACAGGATATAAGAAACCTGACATCCGGATATTCCAACATGCATTGGAAAAAGCAGGAGCTATGAAAGAGGAAAGCGCCATGATCGGCGACGGACTGGAAGTAGACGTTACCGGAGCACAGAAGGCTGGCCTGAAAGGCATTTACTTCAACCCGAAAGGCATCCCGCATGACTCCCAGCCGGATTTGGAAATCCGGACCTTGAAAGAATTGATTGATACTTTCTGAGTATCCTAAAAACAAGAATCCCTTCCTGCGTTAGCAAGAAGGGATTCCGTTTGACTTTCCGAAGATTACTTATCGGACTTCACTTCCGTCTTTGCGTCAGAAGCTTTGGCGTCCTTGTCGTGAGAGCAAGAGGACTTCTCCTTGGAGCACGACTTGGCAGCACTGGCATCTTTAGAACAACAGGATTTGTTGGCAGAAGCTTCTTTCTTTGCGCAGCAAGATTTTCCTTCTTTCTTGTCGCAAGTCTTGGCAGGTTCGCCGGCCAGAACAGTCAGGGAAATGAAACTCGTCAGAGCGAGCAATGCAAAAATCTTTTTCATAATAATGAGTTTTGGTGTACCAAATCTAGTCAAAAATTGAGCCAAGGTCAAGAACCATACTCCCCTAATATGTTAAATATCCGTGATATGAATCAGAAACAAGGGTGGTTTTCAGCTCAAAAACAAGGATATGCAGAATCCAGGTTTAACAAACCCATTTCACCCCACTTGCATACTTGATTTCACGCAGCCGTTCAAGCAGACTTGATCCTGGAATTAACCGCTTGGGGTCAACGGATACTGCGTACTTTTACAGGCATCTACGGATGGATCTTTCGGAAAATATCAAAGTCGCCCGGCAAAGTATCCGCAGCCAGCGGTTACGGACGACACTCACGGCACTGATCATCGGCATCGGCATCATGGCGTTGGTAGGCATTCTTACAGCCATTGATGCAGTGGAAGGATCCATCAACTCCAACTTCCAAAGCATGGGTGCGAATTCGTTCACCATCCAGAACCGCGGGATGAATATCCGGATCGGAAGTCGAGGCAGACGGGCGAAACG
>CAYWDY010000021.1:0-746 GCA_964455985.1 uncultured Flavobacteriales bacterium | reverse complement strand
TTCAAGCCGATTGATTACCACCAGTCATCGCGGTTCATGGATCTTTACCGCTTTCCCTCCACGGTTTCCGTTTCGATCATGGCCAGCGGCACGGCTACCCTGCATCATGAGAATCTGAAGACCAATCCGAATGTTCTGGTCATGGGAGGTAACGAAAACTACCTGTTCACCTCCGGATACACCATCGCCGCAGGTCGTAACTTCTCCCCACAGGAAGTACAGAACGGTGCCAATGTGGCTATCCTGGGCAAGGATGTGGTCGATAAGATCTTTCCATCCTCCGACCCCATCGACCAAATCATTGCGGTGGGAAGCGTCAAGTACCGTGTAATTGGCGTCCTCAAAGAAAAAGGAACCGCGATGGGGTTTGGTGGCGATAAGGTCTGTATCCTGCCCTTGCTCAATGTCAAGCAGCATTACAGCTCCGAGAACAGCTCTTATTCGATCAATGTCAGCGTGCCCGATGTCAAGCAGATGGATGCCGCCATCAGCGAAGCGACCGGAATATTCCGTGTCGTACGTGGCTGTCGTGTCGGAGAAGAGAACAAGTTTGAAATGACGAAAAGCGACAGCATCGCCAACATGCTGATCGGTCAGTTGGGAAGCGTCACCGTTGCTGCCACCCTGATCGGATTCATCACCCTGCTGGGTGCCGCCATCGGACTCATGAACATCATGCTGGTCAGTGTCACGGAGCGCACACGGGAAATCGGTATCCGCAAAGCCTTGGGTGCAACGCCTAAGGT
>CAYWDY010000020.1:13577-15989 GCA_964455985.1 uncultured Flavobacteriales bacterium | reverse complement strand
CAGATACGTATTCCGGGAAACTGGTTGTACTAGGATTTCCGTGTAACGATTTCGGTCGGCAGGAACCGGGCGATGCCACTGAAATCCGTGAATTCTGTTCCAAGAACTACGGTGTGACCTTTCCTATGTTTGAAAAGATTCACGTCAAGGGTGACGAGGTATCGCCCCTATACAGATGGTTGACCGACCCCGCCAAAAACGGTTGGAATTCGGAATCCCCCTCCTGGAATTTTTGTAAATACCTGATCGATGAGAATGGTCAACTTCTCAGTTATTTCCCGTCATCGGTTAATCCGATGGATGACAAAATCGTTTCACACCTGAAATGACCGCTCTTGAAGTACGCGGATTACGAAAGAACTTCGGCACCTTCAAGGCGGTTGACGGTCTTTCCTTTTCCGTACAAACCGGCGATATCTTAGGATTTTTAGGCCCCAACGGAGCAGGCAAAAGCACCACGCTTCGAATGCTCCTTGGACTGATTCGTCCTGACGCCGGAAGCATTTATTATTACGGCCAAGATTTTTTTGGCGACAGGAAGCGGGTTCTTCAGCTTGTCGGAGCTATTGTCGAGAAGCCTGACTTTTACCGGTACTTGACGGGATTAGATAATCTCCGACTCTTGGGCAAGATGAGTGGCGCCGATACATCCACGAACCGTTTGTCTTACATTCTTGATAAAGTGGGCCTTTCCGGAAGAGGCAGCGACAAGGTCGGCACCTATTCTCACGGCATGAAACAGCGTTTAGGAATCGCACAGGCGCTGTTGCACGATCCCCGCCTGATTCTTCTGGATGAACCTACTACCGGATTGGATCCACAGGGGATAGTTGAACTGCGCGAGTTGATGCTGGAATTGGCCCAAGAGGGTAAGACCATATTCATGTCTTCTCATATACTCGCGGAAGTGGAACGTATTGCCAGCCGGATGGTCATCATATCCAAAGGTGTAGCGGTAGCTGAAGGAAGCGTGAAAGAGCTCCTCTCTTCGGATGATCTTCGTGTCGATTATACCTTCGATAAAGCGGATTCTTTTGACTCGATTCTCCAGTCATCCGCCTGGAAAGATCGCCTTGAAGCCGTCGATACGCAAACCTTCACGTTTCGGTTGAACGAAAGTGAAGTAGGGGCGCTGAACCAATGGTGCTGTACTAACGGTGTGCCTCCCGTCGGAATCGCCTCCCGTCGAAAACTGGAAGACTATTTCATGAAACTCACCCGATGAAAACAGTTCTACGAATAACTGGACTGGAGCTCAAAAAGATAGCGGCGCGCCCCCGCAGCTACATCGGTTTTCTGGCCATCGCTCTGGTGGCGGCTCTCATCCAATTCGCCATGTATGCTGACGGGCGGGAGTACATCCGCTTCATCACACAGTCTGTGGAACAGTCCTTTGTATTCGAAGGAGAGTTGATGAACGGGCATCTGATATGTTTCATCATACTTCAGATGTTAATTCTGCAAGTGCCCTTGCTGGTGGCTCTCGTCACCGGTGACCTTATTTCGGGTGAAGCGGCCATGGGTACGTTGCGTTTTTTACTTACACGTCCCGTCTCCCGTGCTCAGCTGCTGCTTTCTAAATTCCTGGCTGGTTCTGTCTATACCTTTTTTCTATTGGTATGGCTAGGTATCCTTTCTCTAGGAACGGGACGCTTGATTTTTGGAAGCGGCGACCTCGTCGTCTTGAAAACCGATCAGCTCGTGATACTACCCGCCCTGGACGTTCCTTGGCGTTTCTTCGCTGCCTTAGGAATGGCATTTTTGGCGCTAACTCTCATTGGCGCATTATCACTCTTACTGTCTTGCTTGTCCGACAATTCGATCGGCCCCATCATCTCCACGATGGCCATCATCATCCTGTTTACCGTCATCGGTACGCTGGAGGTTCCCTCTTTTGATCGGATCAAACCGTATCTGTTTACCACGCATATGTCTGCCTGGCGCAGTTTCTTCGAAGATCCGTTACCCTGGAATGCGATTCGCACTTCGATTGGATTCATGCTGGGACACATCGTGGTCTTTTTGGGTGCTGCGCTGTACGTATTCACTAAAAAAGATATCCAGTCATGAAACGGAATTGGGCTTGTGTACTGCTTTTATTGCTTTGGACTGGACCTTCGTTCGCGCAGGATGCACGGAGTTTGTTGCGTTCTGTCAATGCCCGTTTTTCCAAAGTGCGAGAGTACCAAGCCAAGGTGCGTATTACGACGGACATACCTTTTGTGCGGATGATGCCGGTTAACGCTGATGTATTCTACCGTCAGCCGGATCAGTTTCGTCTTCGCTCGAAAAGTATCGCTCTGATGCCTCGACAAGGTTTTGATCAGCTGTTTCGAAATCTGAATGATACGCTGTCGTATATGCCGGTCTTTTTTGGCAACGACCAATGGGCAGGAAAGACAGTGAGCATCG
>CAYWDY010000020.1:4631-13567 GCA_964455985.1 uncultured Flavobacteriales bacterium | reverse complement strand
CGCCGATCTGGTACTGGGTAAATTATGGATCGACCCCCAGCGGCAGTTGATACTCCGATCCCAGATGACCACCCGTACCAACGGAATGGTCGATGCTTCTTATTTTTTCGGAAAACAGGAATACGTCGCCTTGCCGGACAGCATCGTCTTCACCATTGATACCAAGCGATTCAAAATCCCCAAAGCAGTAGCCGCGGATTTGAACAATGTTCAGACTCCGAAGTCAACCCCATCTAAAGAAAAACAGAAAGGGAATATTTACCTGCGTTTCTCGGAGTACCGCATCAATCAGGGGTTGCCGCCTGACATCTTTAAAAAATGAGGAATCATACTCCGAATTGACGGAGGTGATGGTCCAGATGCTTGGCCATTAAAAAACGCCATTCCTTAGCAGACAACCTGCCAAAGAAGGGGTGAGCATGAAAGCGATACCAAGCCGGTTGACTGTAAAACGTGTGGAGTAACCGCACTAACTCATCGCGATCCTTCTCAAACGTATCGGGTCGTGTTCCTTGCTTACCGGCATCGTACTCCGGTGACGTAGGTAGTTTACCTTCGGGCCATTTGGGCATCAGGTAAAACGAAATCCATTTCATGATCGAACGGCTGAAGACGTGCGATACATCCAAAGTTGGGCGAATACCCAACGGTTCACGTAGTACATCGCACAGGTGACAAATCATCTGATGGACATTCATGGAACCCCAGCGGGCAGTAGAGGCGGGGCTCAGGCTTTCGATGCGGTCAACCCAGGGTGCCATCAGATCCGTTTTCATCCGAATCAGATGGTATAAGGTTCATCCAGGGCATGAAGGACCAACCCGCTGCGCAGTTTAGGTTCGAACCAGGTGGTTTTGGGAGGCATGATTTTGCCTGAGTCGGAAATGTCGATGAGCTGCTTCATCGTCACCGGGTAAAGCGCGAAAGCGGCTTTCATCTCTCCACTGTTCACCCGACGTTCCAATTCGCCCAAACCGCGTAATCCGCCAACGAACTCGATTCGCTTATCGGTCCGCAGATCCATGATTCCCAACAAGGGTTCCAATATCTGTTTGGACAGTACAGTCACATCCAACACGCCGATGGGATCGTGGTCGTCAAAGGTGCCAGCTTTGGCCGTCAGCTTGTACCAGTTTCCTTCCATATACATGCTGAATTCATGCAGGCAAGTCGGTTTGTAAATAGTCGCCCCGACCTTTTCCACGATGAAGGCGGCTTGGAGTTTTTCGATGAACTGGTCGACAGTCATTCCGTTCAGATCCTTGACGACCCGGTTGTAATCCATGATGGCCAATTGGTTGTCGGGAAAATGCACGGCCAGAAAAAAATTATACTCCTCTTGACCGGTATGATGCGGATTGGATTGGCGACGCTCGGCACCGACCAGTGCAGCGGCAGCCGTACGGTGATGACCATCGGCCACGTACACCGCAGGTACCTGTTGGAATAGTTCATAGATACGAGCGACGGTCTGAGCATCACGGATTACCCAAAAGCGGTGTCGTATTCCGTCGTCGGCGGTGAAGTCGTATTCAGCGGGTGCGTTGACTGCCTCGCGAACAATCGCGTCCATCGCATCGACGTGAGGATAGGCAAAAAAGACCGGCTCGTAGTTGAGTTTGCTGACCCGCACGTGTTTCTTTCGGTCCTCTTCCTTGTCCGGACGAGTCAGTTCGTGCTTCTTGATGATGTCGTTCAGGTAATCATCCACCGAAGCGGCTCCAACCAGTCCGAATTGTTCACGACCGTTCATGGTCTGGCTGTACACGTAATAACACTCGCTTTCGTCTTGGAAGAAAACGCCTTGCCTGAACATGGCTTCGAAATTGGTTTTACCTTTCTCATAGACGGCATCCGCATAATGGTCGAAATCATCCGGGAAATCAATTTCCGGCTTGATGACATGATAAAAGGAGTATGGATTTCCTTCCGCTTCCTGTTGTGCCTCCTTTTCATTCAATACGTCATAAGGTTTTGAGGCGATGCGTGCCGCGGTTTCCACGGTAGGGCGGATGCCCTTGAAAGGCTTGATGGTGGCCATGTAGGAGGATGTATGGAGTTATTGCAGTTTGGCGAATTTTTCAATGGACTCGGTCACTTGTATCAGGTCGTCCAAGGTGAGTTCACCCATGTGACCGATGCGGAAAGTGGTGTCCTTCCAAGCGCCGTAACCGTTACTGATGACCATGCCTTCCTTACGGAGGTGATTATTAAGGGCGGTGATATCCATCGATCGGGTATTCTTGATGCAGGTGACGGTCAGTGATTCAAAGCCAGGCATGGGAAAGGTTTCGAAAAAGTGATTAGCCCAGTTGATGGTGAACTCGGCCATTTCCATGTGACGGATGAAACGGTTTTCCAGACCTTCTTTGAGGATACGGTCCATCTGGAAATCCAGAGCGAACAAATGCGACAAGGAGGGCGTGCAATGATACTGATGGTCTTTCTCCTCGATGAAACGGAGCATGGTACCTAAGTCCAAATAGTAACCGCGAGGCCCGACCTGCTTACATCGTGCCTTGGCTTTGTCGGATACCGAGGCGAGTGCTAATCCTGGCGGCAAGGCCAGTGCTTTTTGGGAGGATGAAACGCAAACGTCTATCCCCAAGCGATCGACTTCCACTTTGGCTCCACCGAGAGAACTCACGGTATCCACCATCCAGACCACGTCGGGATAGTCCTGCATGACCTCAGCGATGGCTTCCACCGGGTTCATGATGCCCGTAGAGGTTTCGTTGTGTGTAATGGCTACGGTATCGTATTCGCCCGTTTTCAAATAGCGACGTACGGTTTCTGGAAGTGTCGGATGCCCCGGTGTCTCTTCGTGAAGATCAGCCGGAATACCATTCAGCTTTGCCAGTTCATACCAGCGTTTTCCAAAAGCACCCACCGAGAACACAATCGCCTTCTTGGCGGTCAGGGAGCGTATGCAGCCTTCCATAAGTCCGGTGCCGGATGAAGTGGAAAAGACGATGGGATTTCGGGTGAACATCAACTGCTGGATCTTCTCCGTACAAGATCGTTGCAAATCACTCGCTGCCGAAGAGCGGTGGCTGATCATGGGCGTGCCCATCTTGGCCAGCACATCGGGGTGAACCATCGTGGGTCCGGGGATGAACAATTTCAGGTTTTCCATGCTAGTTGAGCGTGTGCAAAGGTAGAAAACACCAAGGGAATCACCGTTTTATCGGTGCCAATTTCATGGTGATGTTTTCCATATAATTCCAACGTCCTGACCGGAATCGGTACGCGGCATAGGTTCCGTCCGGCCCGGCCTGTGAAAAATCAGTTGATTCGGAATTTGGGGTAGAGCTGGACAGATGGTCGAATACAATCATCCGCTTTGACGATTCGTATCGTAAGGACATGGAGACTTGGGCCGAAAAGGTGAACATGATCCGAGAGCGGAAAACGCCTTTCCGTTTGAACAAAGGATAGCCAAATCGGGGGCGGTCTCCGTCAAAGCTCAATACCTCGATTACTTTTTGTGTTACAGAGGCATCTTTGGCTTTCCAACCCAACAAGGTGTAAACCGCTTTTCCGTTCTTCTTCTTGGCGATCACATCGTAATAAGCGGCTCCCAACCAACGGTCGGTAGAAAGCTTTTCTGATTCGGGTTTACGGATGACATCGGTAGAGTCAACTAATCTCCATATTCGGTTCGTAGACGACTTCAGGGCTTGCTTCTGCAAGTAGCCGTAAAAGGAATACCTGGATCCGTCGTAATTGGGCAATACCCAAGTGACGATTCTCCAGTTGCCATCCGGGGAGATTATCCAGGATAGGTTAGGGGATAGGTTTGGTTTTTGGGAGCAGGAAGAGTCAGACAGCAGGAATTGGTATACGCGTTGGTCCAACAGGTTATTGGCGGATCGACGAATGGAGTCATTCTCTCCGCGCTGAAGCAGCCGGACCAGTGAGTCTGTGGATAATTCCACACCTGTTTGCGAGAACGCAAAGTTGGAATTTACCACCAGTAAAAGGAGAAGCAGCAATCGGTTGATCATGAGTGTCCTATTCGGAAGGGTAGGAAAGGAGAAGACTTTCCTGAATGACATGCGGGAGAATCCATCGGTCAACCGGTTTAAAAAAGCAGAGGCTGCCTGGAACAGACAGCCTCGTGAGATATAGTCAAGTACGTTGAGCAAAGGATCAAGCGTGCATTTTTTCTTTCTTAGCCGTTAGGGCTTCTGGAGTTTCGCGGAAATCAGGATCGTCCACACAGCAGTCTACCGGGCAAACCGATGCACATTGTGGCTCATCGTGGAAGCCTACACACTCCGTGCATTTGTCCGTCACGATGTAGTAGATATCCATGGCATTGGGAGTTTGGGCAGCATCGGCATCGATGGAGGAACCATCCATGCGGGATACCATTCCCTTCAGTGACGTGCCGTCGGAGAAACGCCATTCGGCACCGCCTTCGTAGATAGCGTTGTTAGGACATTCGGGTTCACAAGCCCCGCAGTTGATGCACTCTTCAGTGATTTTAATAGCCATGTTATGATTTGGTTTCGGTGGGTTGGAAATTTCAACAAAAATAAGGAGATTTTGTTCAACGCAAAATGCCGAACTTTGTTCGGTGTTACCGCTAAAAATCAGAAAAGAGGCACTTTTAAGGCTGGGTTTAATCTTTACCGACCTTAGAAACCGATGGAATTCAGGAGATAAAGAGTTAGAAGACTGGGCTTTAACGGTTCAGGCCGTGAATGCTTGGTTTACATCGGAGTCACTGCTTACCGCAATTACTGCTTGGTCACAGGCCCTCCAGGAAGACTCGATAGAGGCCTGGATGAATCGCTATCCGGACCTGATGGCGGATAGGGCACCCCGAACCATCGGGGTCATCAACGCCGGCAATATCCCTTGGGTAGGCTTGCACGATGCGTTGTGCGTATTCCTCTCTGGACATACGTACCTAGGAAAGAATGCTTCGGATGATCCCATTTTGCTGCCTTGGATCATCAATCGATGGATGACGGAAGTGCCTGAAATAAAAGACAGCTTTCGGTTCACCGAACGTCTTTCCGGTATGGATGCAGTCATTGCTACCGGATCCGATAATTCATCCCGGTATTTTGAGCATTACTTTGGAAAGTACCCCCATATCATCCGTCGTAATCGCAATGGAATAGCGATTTTGGATGGCCACGAAACAGATGACGAGTTGGATGCCTTGGGCAAAGACATATTCACCTATTTCGGATTGGGTTGCCGCAGCGTTTCAAAGCTTTTTGTACCGAACGGTTACGTCTTCGACCGCTTTTTTGAGCGCATGTTCGCTTTTGCCGGCGTAATGGGGCATCATAAGTACATGAACAATTTTGATTACCATCATGCCATCTTACTCCTCAAACAGTTGCCCTTTTTGCAGAATAATTTCCTGATTCTTCGGGAAGAGAAATCCTTCGCTTCTCCTATTTCCGTGTTGCATTACGAAACATACGATAGCTTGGAGAAGCTATGTGAAAAGCTTTCGAGTGAGTATGAGTCTATCCAAGTGGCGGTAATACCTTCCAGCATCAAGCATTCGTTGAAGGTACCCGTAGTTCTCCCCGGCCGAACTCAGTTCCCGGGGCTGGCTGACTATGCCGACGGGGTGGATACGGTCCGCTTCCTACTGGATATCCGATGAGGTGATCCGGTGAAACAACCGGCTCCAGCGGATCTTTCCTAGGAAAGATCCATTGGTATCATAGCTCATCCAAATGAATACCGCCTTGCCGACAATGTGGTCTTCTGGAACGAATCCCCAAAAACGAGAGTCTTGGGAATTGTGGCGGTTGTCACCCATCATGAAATAATAATCCATTTGGAAAGTGTAGCGGTCAGTTTCTTTTCCGTTGATCAGGATTTTGCCGTTGCGAACTTCGAGTTGGTTGTGCTCGTATTCGCCAATAGCTTTTTGGTACAACGGTAAAGTCTGTTCGTTCAGTATTACTGTTGAGCCTTTTTTAGGAATGAATAGCGGACCGAAATTATCCACGTTCCAGCCTAATTTACTGTCGAACGGAAAGATGAAATCCTGAAAGGTTCCGGCTGGGACATGATTGGCCTCCATCAGTCGGATGTTCCCGAAATTCTTCAATTCTTTTGCGGCCTCGGGTGTCAGGTGCATGTTGTATTCCATGGGGGAAATGGCTTCAACATCGGTTATTCCCAACCGCTGTAGCGCTTGAGCGCTGAACCCGGAACCGTCCGTAATGACATGATAAGAGGTCTGGGAGTGCTTGGGTAAAGGTTGCAAGGCACCGTTGATATAGACTTGCTGGTCGCGAATGGCAAGGCTGTCGCCGGCTATGGCGATGCAGCGCTTGATGTAATTTTCTTTTTTATCGACCGGACGACCTTCGTTTTCGGCTGGCCAGTTGAAAACAACACAATCTCCGCGGTTGACCTTTCCGAAGCCTGGCAGTCGGTAATACCCCAATTTGATCCATTCGAGATAGGATTTTCCGCCGAATACGGGCAAGGTGTTATGAGCAAACGGAAAGGATAGGGGAGTCATGGGTGTTCGGGCACCATAACTCACTTTGCTGACGAAGAGGAAATCGCCCACCAACAGGGATTTTTCCATGGAAGGCGTTGGAATGGTATAGGCCTCAATGAGGAAGGTTCGGATGATAGTGGCGGCGATGACGGCAAAAACAATCGCATCAAACCATTCGCGGGCTACGGATTTATGCTGGCCGGGTTTGGTCTTCAGCAGGAACCAGACTCCGACGGTGAAAATTCCGAAGATGATATCCTTGATTAGGTCCCAATTGATCCGGATTCGAGACATAGGTGTGGGTTTAGAAGGCTAAGGTAGTTGTGTTGACTTGTTTTCGCGGTTAACAGGATGTTAATGCGAAGGTTATAAATGTAATAAATCCTTCATGGAATAAATGCCTTGTTTCCCTGCCATGAACCGGGCGGCAACGATAGCTCCCTGAGCAAATCCCTCTCGGTTGAAGGCTCGATGGGTAATTTCCAGTTCATCGATGGACGACCGGTAATGGACGGTATGCGTACCCGGTACTTCATCGATACGGGAGGAATAGACGGGTAGCTTATCAGAGGGGATTTCAGCGGGGGGAGTACTTTCCCGAGGTATGGACATCCATTCGCGGAAACGTGGGTTTACGTCAATGAGTTGCTCTGCCAAGGTGATGGCAGTACCGCTTGGCGCGTCTTTCTTGTGCACATGATGTTCTTCCGAAATGGAAATATCCCTGTATTCCGGATGATGAATCATCAATTCAGCCAGCTGCCGGTGGACGGCCATAAAGAGTTGTACGCCGATACTGAAGTTGGAAGCCCAGAAGAGACCTCCTTGTTTCAATTCACATGTTCGAGTAACCAGATCCCAGTGCTCCAGCCAACCTGTTGTTCCTACCACGACAGGCACCCCGGCTTCGAAGCAACGAAGCATATTTCCCACAGCCTGATCCGGACGAGAAAACTCGATGGCCACATCCGCTTGCTTCAGATCGTCGGGTCCGATGAGGTGTGTATTGCGGCTGTCCACGCGCAATACGATTTCTTCGTGCTGATCGGTGGCCAGTGTTTCGATGGTCTTACCCATCTTTCCATATCCAAGCAAGGCGATTTTCATGCGATCAGCGAAGAGTCAGGGTAAGTGACATACCACCATACCACTGAGAAGTTGGCAGGAATTGCACGTCAGGAGACACACGAATGGAGAGGTCATCGGATACATCGAAGTCCTTGAGTTGTGCATCCACGTAGGCATCCACGATATTCAGGATATAAAGTCCTCCCATCAGGATATAACAGAAATCCCGGTTGCGACGGTAGTAATCTTTTCGTACCCGGATATCATCCACGGTGTAGGTCGGGTTGGGATCTGTGGACAAACTGTCACCGTCTATTCGGTTGATATAGGCCTGACGGAAATCCTGATAGTTTTCGTTGTTGAATGCTGAGACATAATAAAGCGCAGCAAATCCACCCACGACGATAGGGAATTTCCAATACTTGTGGTTGTAAATCTGCCCGGCTCCGGGCAAGATGGCGGAACAAAGCGCGGCGGTATTCGCTCGTTTACGGGAGCGTTCCGAGAGGGAATCAACAGGTTGCTTCTGGGCATACAGACTATTAAAGGCCAGCGAAACAAAGAGCAACAGCAGGGCGAGTTGTTTCGGGAAGCGCCGTCCGGAACCTCGATACGTCGAGGTAATGGATTTCGATTGACTTGGACGGCAGGTCATGTATGCTGTGTCGACTCATCGTCCGAGAGAATAATCCATCAGACGTGTTAAGGTTGCGTTTAGGTCGATTAGTAATTGAGTAACTCCAGAATACGGTTCAGGTCCTGATCGTCTGAAAACGGAATAGTGATCTTGCCGCTTCCGTTGGATGAACGAGTCAGTTGGACCTTGGTGTCGAAATGACTCGAGAGAACATTTCGGATCTTGGTGTATTCAAAGGAAAGCTTGTCGGGCGACGATGAGGCTGTTTTGCCTTTGGAGCCTGAAGTGGGACTTTGGGTTCTCACCAACGATTCTACATCACGTACACTCAGTTGACGCTCCAGTATTTCTTTGTACAACGCGATCTGATGCACGACATCGTCCAAGCCGATCAAGGCGCGGGCATGACCCATGGATATCTTTTGATCGCGCAAGGCGGTCTGAATTTCCGGAGGCAATTTCAGGAGGCGAAGGAAATTGGTTACTGTTGAGCGGTTCTTTCCTACGCGGTCGCTGAGCTCCTCTTGAGTCAGATTACACTCGTCCACCAGTCTCTTGTAGCTGATGGCGATTTCAATCGGGTTCAGCTCCTGCCGTTGGATGTTTTCAACGAGCGCCATCTCCAACATGCCTTGATCGTTAGCGACACGGATGTAGGCGGGTATGGTCGTAGCACCGGCGAGCTTACTGGCGCGGAAACGACGTTCTCCGGAAATGATCTGGTACTTGTCATAACCCATT
>CAYWDY010000020.1:0-4621 GCA_964455985.1 uncultured Flavobacteriales bacterium | reverse complement strand
GTGATCGGCTGGATAATGCCTTGTTCACGGATGGATTGGGCCAAGTCCTTCAGTTCTTCGGCATTGAATTCAACGCGAGGCTGAAAAGGATTGGGTTCGATTTGGGCAAGGGGAAGTTGGGCAACACTGCCCACCACAGCAGAAGAAGAGCTGGTAGCGGCAGCAGCGGAACTGTTAGACGTGACGTCGGTATCGCTGTTCTCGAGCAAGGCGCTTAGACCCCGGCCCAAGGCCGTTCGCTTGGGATTATTGCTCATGGATGATCGGTATTTTCTTTTCCGACTCGTTGATCTTCGTCAAGTTGTTCTTCTGCAAGATTTCACGTGCCAGGTTCAGGTAATTGATGCTTCCTTTTGACGTGGCATCGTGCATGATGATGGTTTGACCGAACGAAGGCGCTTCACTCAGTTTGGTGTTGCGTTGAATAATGGTGTCGAAGACCATTTGCTGAAAATGCGTCTTGACTTCTTCCACCACCTGATTGGCCAACCTGAGACGCTGGTCGTACATGGTCAGCAGGATACCTTCGATTTCAAGTTCAGGATTCAGACGACTCTGAACAATCTTGATCGTGTTGAGGAGTTTGCCCAGACCTTCGAGTGCGAAATACTCGCACTGAACGGGAATGATTACGGACTGAGCGGCTACCAACGAGTTGATGGTGATAAGGCCCAACGATGGTGAGCAATCGATGATGATGAAGTCGTACTGCTCCTTCAGGGGCTGCAGGGCTTCTTTCATCTTCTTTTCCCGGTTAGGAAGATTGATCATCTCGATTTCTGCACCCACCAGATCGATATGGGACGGGATCAGGGAGAGGTTCGGTGTAGAGGTGGAAAGGATGATCTCCTTCGGGTTGATCTGGTTGATGATGCACTCGTAGATGCTGGTCTTCACCGTACGGGGATCAAAGCCCACACCCGATGTGGCGTTGGCCTGCGGATCACTGTCAATGAGCAGGGTCTTGTATTCCAGAACGGCCAGGCTGGCCGCCAGGTTCATGGCGGTAGTGGTTTTTCCGACGCCCCCTTTCTGGTTGGCTATGGCTATGATTTTTCCCATGGTGTGGTCTTGGTAGGTTACGTGTTTCAGTTCAACGAGGTGGTTTCTCCGATAGTCAACAGATGCAAGTGCTTACCGGCGGCATCGAATTTCTTTTTGGCTTCGTCGTGATCGATGCGAATCATTTCGAAGGTGTCGTAATGCATGCCGATGATCTTGTCGCATTGCACGAAATCGGCGGCAATGACTGCATTGTCGATACCCATCGTGAAGTTATTCCCTAACGGGAGGAAGGCGAACTTTATTTTCTTGTAGTCGCCGATCAATTTCATGTCGTAATGCAAAGCGGTATCGCCGGCGTAATAGAAGTTTCCTTGGGTCGATTCGATCAGGAAGCCCATGGGTGATCCACCGTATGAGCCGTCGGGCAGACTGCTGGAGTGAATGGCATTGACACATTTGACTTTGCCAAATTCGAAAATCCAGTGACCTCCCAAATTCATGGGATGAGTATGGGTAACGCCTTGGCGATGCAGCCAAGTGTGTATTTCATAGGCAGAAATGACGGTGGCTCCGGTCTGTTTGGCCAGGGTCACTAAATCGGCGATATGGTCCTCATGGCCGTGGGAAACCAGAATGTAATCGGCCTTGATCGTTGTCAGATCGATATGCTTAGCCAGCGGGTTGGGGGATATGAATGGATCAAATAGCAAACGTGAGCCGGCCACTTCCACTAAAAAACAACTATGTCCGTAATAGGTGATATTCATGCTAGAGTACAGAAGGGTAAAGATAGGGGATAGGGAATCACCCTGACTTCTAAAGTTACCAACAAACTCCAGACGGTCAGCAAGGAAGAAAGGCAGATAATAACAGTCGCTTGTTGATGAAAAAATCAAGGGCTTCCGAAGAAGCCCTTGATTACCAAAACTAACAATCAATGAATTTTATTTTCCCAGATCGTCGAAGTCGACATCGTTGTACGATCCGGTGTTGGAGTCGTGGTGAGCAGGAGCAGGACCAGCCAAACTGTGGATGCGGTCCAAGGCTTCTCGCATGCCTTCCATGAATTTGTCAAAGTCTTCTCTGTACAAGAAGATCTTATGCTTTTCGAAGAATGGATTACCATCATCCCCCAAACGTTTTTTGCTTTCGGTGATGGTCAGGTAATAATCGTTTGACTTGGTACTCTTCACATCGAAAAAGTAAGTGCGCTTACCGGCTCGAACTGACTTGGAGAATACCTCTTCGCGATTGTTGTTGTAATCAGCCATATACTAATCCTTCATAGGGTTCAAGCAAATATAGGATTAAAAAGATAACCTCAAATGCCTTCAACAAATTAGTTCATTTCGCCTTTTTTACTAGGTGAGTACACTTATTATTCTGCTTGGTAAGAGGTAGCTTGAAATTGATGAATTGGCATATCGCAGACGATTTAAAATTAGGGAAAATTCGCAATCGGGAATCCAGATATAACCTTTTCAACCATGCCATTAACGGGGATTTTACGCTGTTTCATTCGAATTTGGTCTAAAAATAGAGTTTTTGGGCGGCTTAATTCAGGGCTTTTCATGCTGCTATTCCTTCTTAAACCGGCCAGCGCCCAGGTCACATATCTGATCAACAGTGCCAATAATGGCGATTTTGAATCCGGAGCGGCCAATTGGACGATTGTAAACGGATCTCAAAAGAACAAGTGGTATATCGGTAATGCCTTTAAATGCAGCGCCAATAACGGCGCTTATGTTGGCTCCTCCAGCACTGTCAATACGTATGACAACAGTCGGTCATCTACGGTCCACCTTTACCGGGACGTTGTGTTTCCGGCGGGTGCCTGTCAGATTACCTTAAGTTTCGACTTCAGGGGTGTGGGGCAGTCCAGTCGGGATTATATGAGGGTGTACGTCGTCCCCACGACAACCACGCCCGCCGCGGGAAATGCCCTGCCATCTGCCTCAGGGGTGGGAAACACGTATTACCAGTTGACATCCGTTTGTAGCGGATATACCGTATCGTTGAATCCAGCGTTGGCGGGTACGACCCAGCGTCTCGTCTTCAGTTGGATCAACGATGGAAATAACGGGAGTGACCCAGCCGCCCTGTTGGATAACGTCGTCCTGTCTGCGTCGTCTGCCACTGCGACACCAACCGGCTGCGCTTCTATCTTGGCTCCACTTAATAACGCCGTATTTTCATGTAATTCAAGTATTTTAATGTCTTGGAATTCAGTATCATGCGCATCTTCATATCAACTGTTTTTAGGGACCTCTTCGGGCAACTTTAATGTGCTTAATGGAGTTAATGTGGGCAATACGCTTTCCTACAATCCTGGGACATTATTACCCAACACGACGTATTATTGGAAAGTTGTACCGGTAAATTCCATCGGTATTTCTTCTTGTATTCCCACGGTTTATGCCTTTACTACCGGAGCCAATTGCTTCCTTCAATCCAATGGGGTAACCTACAACACATGCTCGGGTACGTTTTATGATTCCGGCGGATCGGCCGCCAATTATGGAAACAACGAAAGTTCAGTCACGACGCTTTGTCCCGGATCCCCCGGTCAATATGTTCAGCTTGCTTTCACTTCCTTGAATGTGGAAGCCAACAACGACATGATCTCGGTCTTCAATGGCAGGGATGCTACCATTAACCAAATTGCCACCTTCACCGGTACCAGCTTTCCATGCGGTAATTCTACCCTGACTTCCACGGATACGTCTGGCTGCTTATCCGTACGATTTAATTCAAACGGCTCGGTCAATGCATCGGGTTGGGCGGCAACTATATCCTGCGTCAGCGCGCCCCCGGCTAATACCGGACCCCCCGGTAGTATTTGTTCCAGTGCGGTCCCTGTTAATTTACCGATCAATTATACCTCGCACACCACCGCCTGCTATGGAAACCATTATACGAACACCTCGCAGGGATCCTGCGCCTCCTTGTATGAGTCGGGTGAGGACCGGGTCTACGCCTTGAACATCCCCCAACCCTGTTGCATCAGTGTTTCACTGACAGGAGCCAGCACACCCAACATCGGGTATATGCTCTACAGCAGTTGCCCGGGTTCGGCAGGAGCCGCTTGTCTTGGTTTCAACGGAGGGTCCTCAAGCCTGACTTCCTCCTACAGTATTAACTCAGCTGGAACCTATTACCTGATTGTTGATACCTGGTCACCTCCACTCAACGCGACATATAATCTTTCGGTTTCGGTCACGGGAAGTGTTCCGTCCAACGATCTGCCTTGTAGCGCGACGATACTTCCAATGGGAGTCAATGCCACGGGAGATAATTCTTGCAGTGCTTCGCTCTTTGAGCCGGGAGTTCCAACTTGTTGGACCAACGGTACTAGAAATACCGTGTGGTATCAGGTGGTAGCACCGCCATCGGGCCGAATTAAAATCAGGACCACGTTAGGCACGAATAACAATACGCAGATCGCTTTGTATTCAGGAACTTGCAATACACTCACTATGGTTAGTTGCAACCAGGATGCCCCTTCCTGCGGTTCTTCCTCCTATGCGAATTCAGAGTTATCGGCGACGGGCTTAGTAGCTGCAGCCACGTATTACATCGCTGTGGACGGTACCAATAACGTTACAGGCAGGTTCGA
>CAYWDY010000019.1:0-16387 GCA_964455985.1 uncultured Flavobacteriales bacterium | reverse complement strand
CTGCCGACCGTGAATTTGAAATCGACAAGCATCGATGGATTACCATCCACGGATCATCACCCTTCTTGCACGCCCATGAGTACGCGTTCGAGGTGTTCGCCCGGCTGCAGCCCCATCTTTTCTTCGATGCGGTACTTTTTCTTGTAGGTGCTTTTCGGCTCGATGGCCAGGATGCTGGAAATATCCTTGATCGAAAGATTCAAACGTAACAATGCGCAGAACTGTAAGTCTGCTGTGGAAAGCGAAGGATAATCCTTGGAGAGACGCGAGAAGAAAGTAGGGTAGATGGCGTTGAATTGCTGCAGGAACTGTTCCAGTCCGATCTTGTTCTTCGTTTCGGAAAGCTGGCGGGCAAACGCCTCTTCGGCGGATTTGTGCGATTCATCGGCTGCTTTTTCCAGTTCTGTTTTCAGTTTACTGATTTCTTCCACCTGAGAAAGCAAGTCGGTTTTCTGCTGCTGGATGACTTTCTCGCGCATGGTGCGTAGTTGGGATTCGAGCCGAAGCCGTTGCTCGCGCATTTCCACTTCCTGTTTGGTGCGATCTAATTCCCGCTGTTGCAGCAAACTCTTGTTTCGGTAACGCAGCACAAGGTAAAGCACCAAAAAAAGTAGCGCTACCAATGCGATTACGCCGGAAATGATTTGGGTATTTCGCAGCTCGATATTCTGAGCCAATATCCGGTACTGTTGTTCCAGTTGCTTTCGTTTCTGTTCCTGTTCCTGCAGTTGGAATTCAGCCTTGGAGTCAATTAAGGATTGATCCAACAGCATACGTGAAACGCTGTCCATGAGCGGAAGAAGATCGGCATACGTCTGCAGGGCTATTTCCGGTGAGGAAGTGTGCAGGATCACTGGCAGTGCTGCCCGTTTGAGTTTCAGGAGATCGGGCGCTGTCACATTCTTTTCTAGAGAAAGTAGAACCGAATCGCAGAGGATAGTCAATCCTCGAGCGTACATTTTTTCTTTTGACAGGAATTCGAGGTAATCTGTAGCGCAGTCGGCAAGGTAGTCGGAGGTGACGGACTTCAAGATTACGAATGCCGTATCAAAGTAGGCGATGGCCTTCTCTTGTTGATTGACGGACGCGAAGTATTTACCAAAAAGCATGAGCGCGAATCCTTCCAGCTCCTCGTTTTCCAGTTTACGCGCGGCGTTCAAGGAAACGTCCAGCCAGGGTAGAGCACGGGCTGATTCACCGGATTGCATCAGGGCTCTGGAAAGGGTAGAAGTCGTCGTGCAGTAGTTGTATAAGTTGGTGGCCGGATCGGTGAGTGTTACAACCTGCTCCAGTTCCCGGGCAGCCATAGAAGGGTTGTCTGTATTCATGTAAATGGCGGCCAGCTTGTTCCGTAATACACAAAGGGTGAAAGTGTCAGGATGCTGGGACTGCTGGCATAATTGCAAGCCTTGTTTCAAGAGTTGAATGGCCGTACGGTTCTGTCCTTGATCGCTGAAAACGGAAGAATTCTCTCCGAGCAGCATGGCTCTGGCGTTGAAGTAGCTTTTTGATTCCGGAAGGGAATGCAAGGTGCTTTTGAAGATGGAATCCGCCGCGAAGTACTCTTTCTGCATCCGATAAATGGAGGCTAGGTTTTTCAGGGCGTATATCCGGAGTTGACCGTCGGGAATAAGGGCCACAGCGCTAAGCAGGTGTATCCGGGCAGAATCCAGGTTTCCGCACATGGCATACCCAGAACCGATGTGGCTTTCGATATACCCCCGGGTAGAGTCGGGTGGGTTGGGATAGCGCTCCAGAAGGGATTCAAAATAGGCGATCCCTTTCTGGGGGTTATTGAAAAGCAGGTCCTGTCCGGCCTGGATGTCTGATTCCAAGCGCGAGTCGCCGCGGGTCAGAAATGACCAACAAAGGCACAGGAAAAGTAGCCCGATCCGGGGTTTCATAGGGGTGCTTGGGAAGTAAAGTCAAGATAAACCCTAATTATTTAAGGTCAAAATTTAGGACAAAATACCCCTGAATAATTTTGTAATACATTGAAATGCAAATATATAAAACGATGACCCAATTTTGGGGTAATAGATTCACAAAAAATAGGGAATAGATTTCGCACGGAAAAATTCCATAAACAGGAAAAGTGGCGCAGCTCTTTGGGGATTTGGCCAAACTGGTCGATAAAAGCAACTAAACGCATAACCAACAACCAATTATTAATACACAAAAACATGAAAACCAGAAATTTACTTGTTTTGTGGACCCTGATGCTACTAAGCTGGGGACCATTGTGGGCGCAAGGCCCAACGGTTACCTCCGTCATGAACTTGGATGGCGGCTGCATGATCAACGTTACAGCCCCTGCCAACAACTTTGGAGGCATCAATACATACCAGTATTCGTTGGATAACGGTGCCACTTGGACCACGCCTTCCCCGTATGCAACAGAGTCTCCTGTAGTGATTACTGGACTGACCAATTGCAACACCTATTCGGTAAAAATCAGAGCCAGCCAATGGTACGGCAACAGTGCTGCATCGTCGGCAGTAATTGTACAGCCCAAACCGACGGTATTCGATACGTCCAATGCTTTTACCTTACAAGCAGCGGCTCAATCGTATTCATGGAACAGTGTGACCTTTGGTAACGGGTTGTTTGTTGCTGTGGCCTCTTCGGGTCAAGGCAACCGCGTCATGACCAGTCCGGATGGGGTGACGTGGACTTCGCAGACCACTCCTGCAGATCAACCCTACAAGACCATTGCCTATGGCAACGGAACATTTGTCGCCTTGGCGAACGGCAACAGCGGAGCAGCGATGACAAGTACAGATGGTATCACCTGGACCCAGCAAACCGTCGGTTATTGTGAATGGGAAAGTGTCACCTTCGGTGGCGGAATGTTTGTAGCGGTGGCCAGTTCAGGGTATCCTAAAATCATGTACAGTTCCGACGGCATCAGCTGGAATGCAGCGACCGAACCAGCCTATGAGCCCTGGAAGTCTGTGACATACGGCGCTGGCAAGTTTGTAGCGGTTGCTGAATATGGAAGTACTTATAGCTCCATGACCAGCACGGATGGCATTAACTGGACGGGTAATTCGGCTATTCAGAACGATTGGAAAAGTGTGAGCTATGGAGCCGGAAAATTTGTAGCCGTTTGTGCTAACGGAACCAACCGCGTGATGAGCAGTACGGATGGCACAAATTGGACGTCCAGTGCAAATACCGTGGCAGACAATGGGTATTGGACCTCCATCACCTACGGTAATGGTTTATTTGTGGCAGTTGCACAATACTACAACAACAAGATCATGTGGAGTCTGGATGGTGTTTCATGGTCCGTTAAAAATGAACCAGCCAGCGATAATTGGCAGAGTGTTACGTTCGGAAATGGGCGCTTTGTAGCGGTTGCCAACTACGGTACCTATCAAGGACAGGTGATGACCGATTCCATGAGTTTCAGTGCTCCTCCGGATGCGCCAGTCATTACAGTGGCAGCCGGCGGGGCGACTGTTTATTTCACGCCACCTGCCAGCAGCGGAACTTCGTCCATTTCTTATTATGAATATTCGACCGACAACGGTACCACTTGGATAAATCCGACATCACCTATCACCGCCTCTCCGTTCACGATAGCCGGGCTTACTACAGGCAGCGTGCAAATGCGTGCGGTTTCTTCTGTGGGTAACAGTTGTCCTTCCGCCGTTTCCCAACTCGCCGGTCCTCCCGGAGTTCCTGCGATTGACTCGACAGACGGAATCAACGGTGGCGCCTTGGTCTATTTCACCGCTCCGGCTTCCGATGGCGGTGCAGCCATTACAAACTATGAATACTCTACCGATAACGGCACTACTTGGGTGACGCCTTCGCCGGCCGTTACTTCCAGCCCGCTTGCCTTTACGGGTGCCCTGCAGAATTGCACAAGTGGCTCAGTAAAAATCCGCGCGCTCAACATCGCGGGTGTGGGTGTAGCCTCGGCATCTTCGAGCTTCACGACTATGACAAGTCAATTCACCTCCGGCACTTTTGTGCAACGCAGCGCTATTAACGCTTCTTATCAAAGCGTAGTCTATGGTAATGGTGTTTTTGTAGCAGTAGGGGGCAACGGTGCGGTTATGACAAGTCCAAATGGAATAGCTTGGACAAAACGTACTGCGGCAAATACCAACGACTGGAGATCGGTTGCTTTCGGCAACGGGCTTTTCGTCGCTGTTGCCCAAAGCGGTTCAGCGGGCCAGCGGGTGATGACAAGTCCGGATGGTATTACATGGACAGCACGTACGGTTTCCGTAACCAGATCTTGGTACAGCATCGCTTACGGCAACGGAGTATTTGTCGCTGTCGCTGATGGAGCCGGCTTGGGAAATACTGCTCAAGCTGCCATCGTAAGTGCCAATGGCATCAACTGGACATTGGCCATGGATGGAAACAACCTGACTTGGAACAAGATTGTCTATGGACAAGGGAAATTCCTGGTCTTTTCAAACAATGGAAGTATCGTAAAGACATCCACAGATGGTTTTACGTGGAGCGGCGCAACGTTCAGTTCGGCCGGTCAATTTTATGTGTCGGATGGGATTTATGCCGGCGGAAAATTTGTAATTATCGGTTCGGGGCCCTCGGTCAACGGTGTTTACTCGCATATCCTGTATAGTACCGATGGCGTAAACTGGAACTATTCAACAGGACCCGTTACGAACTGGTCCATGGTATCTATCGTCTATGGCAATGGTGTTTTTCTCATGACCACTGTTGCAAGTACCGCGTCATCTCAGTATCCGATTTTTAAAAGCACAGACGGCATTAATTGGACCCAAGCATCTACGGTTACCAACAGCGCTTACCAAGGGTATAGTAGCAACAGTGGGGATTATTGGTTCAGCATGACCTATGCCAACTCTCGCTTTGTCGCTGTTAACAATAATAGCAGTGCCCCTTATCCGGTAATGACCAGTAACGTAATTACCAAAGCTACCCCTCCTCCGGTCATCACTTCCATCACGCCGTATCATACGTCATGCTTCGTCAATTTCACGACTACCTCGTCGCCTATTACGGAGCAGCCATCCAATTACCAGTACTCCATCAATAACGGAACGACCTGGACTTCTATGAACCCGGCGGTGACCACCAGTCCATTCAAGATCAGCGGACTGACCAACGGTACCACGTACAACTTCATGATCCGATCGGTTAGTTTAGGTGGTATTTCATGTCCTTCGAATACGGTGTCTGTGACACCAGTGATCGGGGTTCCGGCCTCTGCTCCGGTGATTGATTCTATTCTCAACAGAGATAATAGTGCGTTGATTTTCTTTACACCGCCTACCAGCGACGGCGGATCACCAATTACCAATTACGACTATTCAGTGGATAGTGGGACAACTTGGATAACCCGGTCCCCTGCTTCCACTACGAGTCCACTGACCCTTGCTGGCATCTCCAATTGCAGTCGGTATCCTGTTTTTATCCGTGTACTGAATGCCTCAGGCCCCAGTGCCAATTCAAATCTTGGTGTAGCAAATCCGAGAAATACATTAGTGGATGTTCCGACTACATGGACGTCAACCAATGGACCTACCATTACAGGTACTGCAAATGGCTTCAATTATTGGTATGATATTGCTTATGGGAACGGTTTATATGTAGTGGTTGGTGACCAAGGTGGTATTGCGGACAAGGTTCTTACTAGTCCCGATGGTGTTAACTGGACAAAACGTACAGCAGCAGCAAACATCTATTGGAACAGGATCGCATTTGGTAATGGAGTCTTTGTGGCCACGTCATACGATGCTAACAGCGGAATCAAGATCATGTCAAGCGCCGATGGCATCAGCTGGACATCACGTCAGAGTCCTTTTACCTATGTCGATAATATCGTTTTTGCAAATGGTAAGTTTGTGGCTGTGGGCTACAGCAGTCAATACGCATCATTTATAGTTTGCAACAGCACCGATGGAATCACTTGGACTCAGGTATTTTCATCCAGTACAAGATACCTGCAACTAGTCTACGGCAAGGATAAGTTTATTGCCTCTGATGTCATTAGTGTCAATGGTAATTATCAAGGTGTCATGATGACCAGTTCGGATGGTATTTCATGGACAGTCCAAAACAATTCAACCATTCGTGATTATGGCCCGTTTTTCATTACCTATGGTTCCGGGAAATTCGTAGCCCATGCTCGTGGTAATGGAGGGGGAGCCAAGCTACTATATAGCACCGATGGAATCAATTGGACAACTAGTACGCAATTTTCGAATTGGATTGCCGGAATTACCTTTGGTAATGGATTGTTTATCGCTCAGGGAGGTAGTAATCAACAGTACAGCAGTATCGATGGTATCACTTGGACAACTACCGTGATTTCTAATTCAAATGAAACGGCATCACTGCGATTCCTTAACGGTAAATTTTTCATGTTGAGTGGTACGCGATTTTATTATTCGGGTCCCTTTACCGCAGTTAATCCTACTTCATCCGCTGTACTGAGTTTCGCAGAGGGTGGTATATTCCAAGTGCCCAATGCCCCAACCATCACCCGAATCACTACATCAGGCGGTAACGGATCAATAGCTTTTACACCTCCGGCCAGTGATGGTGGCCAACCGATCACCAATTATGAGTACTCTGTCGACAATGGCAATACTTGGGTAACCCCTTCGCCGGAAGTAACTACTTCACCGTTGGCCATGCCGGGTGATACCGTAGGGGATATTCTTATCCGTGCCGTCAACAGGGGCGGCGCTGGATGCCCTTCGACGACCTATACACTTCTTCCATGTTATACCACTACTAGTTCTTCGAGTGCTTCAAAGTGCCCCGCTGAACTACCCTATCTTTGGAACGGTATAAGCTGTAACGCCGCTGGCGATTTCACCTGGACGGGCGTCAATGCAGGAGGTTGCGATAGTATAGCCACCTTGACGCTTACCATTACCAACCAATCCGTCACGTATGATACAGTGTCTGTCTGTGCCTCCTACACATGGCCGGCCAACAACGTCACATACACCCAAAGCGGTGATTACTCATATGTCAATTCGTGCTTGACGAACTACTTGAATTTGAGTGTAACAACACCACCGCCTACGCCTTCCGGATTGGCCTGCTACGAAACAGCGACCTTGAATACCACGTCCTGTCAATGGGAAGTTACAGGAACACAACCGTCACAGCCGAGTGTCGCGTGCTACGAAACCGCTACGTGGAACGGAAATACCTGTCAGTGGGAGATCAGCGGAACACAGCCTGCTGCGCCTACGGGATTGGCCTGCTACGAAACAGCGTCTTTCAATAACTCTACGTGTCAATGGGAAATCACGGGTACACCGGTAGTAGCCAGCGTATCGGTCACCGATTCCATCGCCTGCTTCGGTGAAACGGGTTCCCTGTTAATTTCCGTATCGGGAGGTACTGCTCCGTATGTAGGAGATGGTGTCGTGGTTGCCGGACCCGGAACCTGGAGTTATACGGTTTCTGATGCTAACGGCTGTACAGCCGTATCCAACAGTGTAACCCTTGTAGAGCCCTCTAAACTTCAAGCGACCGTTTCTACCATCGGATCGACCTGCGGCTTGGGTAATGGCTCGGCCATCGTGATTCCTACCGGAGGAACATCTCCATACACATACTTCTGGTCCAACGGCGGTACCGATGATACCTTGAGTAGCGTAATAGCCGGGAACTATTCCGCGACTGTAACCGATGCCAACGGATGTACCGGCTCGGCCTCCGGAACCGTGTCAAACACTGGTGCACCCGTGACAGCTGCCACCGGAAGTATTTCAGGAGCCTCGGGTGCCTGTCGAAATAGTTCTGTTACTTATTCGGTTGCCCCTGTAGCCAATGCGACCAGTTATGCATGGACGTTGCCATCAGGATCTACCGGTTCATCAACCACAACGTCTATCACTGTCAACTTCGGTAATAACTACAACGGAGGATTTGTTTGTGTCAGACCGTCTAACAGCTGCAATACCGGCACACAGTCGTGCATCAATGTTCCTGTATTTACGGCGGCACCTGCTCAGCCGGGTACGATCAACATCAGCGCTACGCCTTGCGGCCCAAGAACCATTACCTGCTCAGTGACACCGGTTGCACAGGCGATATCTTATACCTGGAGTGTGGCTGGCACTTCGGCGACCATCGTCAGCGGTCAGGGAACGAATGCTGTTCAGATTAGTATTCCGACAGGATTCACCAACGCACAACTCAGCGTTTCTGCATCGAATTGCCGCGGCACTTCTTCGTCACGATATACCACATTGGTCGGGTTGCCCAGTATCACGGGTCCTCTAACGGGTCCGGTTTATCTGTGTCCTAATCAGATCGGAAACTATACTATTCCGACACCGTTCGGAGCCACCTCGGCTCAGTGGACGGTCACCGGCAACGCGCAAGTAACGAGCTCATCGCTCACCGGTTGCTCGGTGAAAGCGCTTTCGAACTGGACCGGCGGTGTGCTGACGGTTTCAGCTTCCAATGCCTGTGGTAGCTCCACCAAGAGTTTCACCTTGAATGCCGGTCCGCTTCAACCGGGTGGCATTACAGGCCCGGCCTTCAACGTGTGCTATGCTTCAGGCACGCGGACAGCCACCTATTCCATCGCCAGCGTAGCCGGTGCAGCCAGCTACAGCTGGACCGTTCCTACCGGTATGACCATCACGACCAATACCGGCACATCCATTACGGTATCTGTGGGCAGTAATTTCACGTTCGGTAATGTCTGCGTATCGGCTGTAAATGCGTGTGGTACCGGTCAACCACGTTGCTTGGCCGTGACCAACAGAACGAGTATTCCAACGGTAGTCACAGGACCTACTTCGGTCTGCAAATCGCAGAACAACGTGAACTATACGATTGCTCCGGTAAATGGTGCAACGAGTTACGCCTGGAGTATCAGTGGCGGCGCTCTCTTGACGCCATCCGCTACCGTAGCTACGGCCAACTTTACTACAGCTACGTCAGCAAATGTGGTTATATCCGTAGCCGCCTATAATGCGTGTGGTAATAGCAATCCGGCCAAGTATACTATTGGCATAAACATGTCTTGCCGTACGGCCCAATCGTCTATGGAAACCAAGACTCGGCTATTCCCCAATCCTACCCATGGCAACTTTACGGTGGAGTTTGTAGCAGAAACCGACGCCGCGTATCGTTTCGAACTGCGGGATATCCTCGGCCAGAAAGTAGCCGAGCAAACAGTGAATGCCGCTGCAGGTGCTAACCAGCTGAAGTGGGAGTTGAATTCCTTGAATGCTGGCATTTATCTCATGCAAGTGATTCGTCCCGACGGACAGTCGGAGACCGTCCGCGTGGTAGTGGATTGATTATTCTCTCGGTTATGATAACAGGGAGGTGTCCGAAAGGGCATCTCCCTGTTTCTTTTGGTAAAAAGGACAGGAATAGAGTATAAATCCCCTGGGCTATGGTCAAGGGGCGTTTTTTCACCGGACAGCGTCAGTATTTTGCAATGCGGAGGTTTTTTGGCAAGGGGCATATTTTTACTTTGGCCTCATGAAATCTATCCTATTCAAACTTTCCACTTTTACGTTTTACGTACTGGTTTTTGGGGTCTTCGGTAGCTCCGCGCACGCCCAAAGCGGTCTTCAGATCAATGAGGTTTGTCCGAGCAATGTTTCCGGACTGATCAATCCCCATACCGGTGAATACGACGATTGGATTGAGATCCTCAATGTCAGCGGATCTGCTAAAGATATTTCGGGCTTTGGACTTTCCGATGATCCGTTGCAGCCATACACCTTCACCTTTCCGGCCGGTACCATTCTCGCCAACAACGCTCGCGTCATGGTTTTCGCATCGAGTAAAACCATGACTCGACGGATCACCAACTGGGCTACTGTAAGCAGCAATTATGGATCAACCACCCAGTGGAGACGATTGGCCCCTACAGCTGCCACCGACACGAATTGGAGAAATGTAGGATTTTTGGATAACACGTGGTTGCCGATGGGCAATTCACACAATGACTCTTCCACCACGGTTTATATCAGAAAGACATTCAATGTCTCAAATCCGAATAAAGTCATCCAGGGTTTCTTGAGCGTCGACTATGAAGATGGTTACGTCGCATATTTAAATGGCGTTGAAATTGCGCGCAATAATGTCGGAACTAAAGGGTTTCGCCCACTATGGAACGAGAGTGCGCGACTTTCTACTTCGGGACACGATTCCATTCCTCTGGACTACGACTTGATTCAATCCGTATTGGGAATCAATAATGTGCTAGCCTTGGAATTACATAAAAAACTAGGAGAAAGAACCTGTTACATCTCATCCTATCTATCCTTAGGTTGTGATAGCCCTTCGGTTTTCCCCATACTGGCAAATCCTCCTTCTTCTATCACTAACAGCTTCCCCGGCCACGATTACTTCAACGCCAATTTCAAACTGAGCCGCAGCGGAGAGACGATCTATCTGACGGATACTTCCGGTGCACAAGCGGATAGCTTTACCTACTTGCCTGTTGAATCCGACAACTCGGTGGGATACTGTGGTGATACTCGTGGCAATGTGAAGTATTTCAATCCGTCGACACCAGCGGCCTTGAATGCCTCGGGGAGCTCGTGCTATTATGGATATACGGATGCGCCAAGATTTTATTTTGGAACAGGATATTATCAGAATACCATAACGGATACCAGCTACGCCACATCTGGGGCCATTAGTAAGTACACCACCAACGGCGACGTTCCGGATTTGAACGATGCCAACCTGCCCCTCAATTTCCCCGTCTCGCACACACAAACCATCCGCGCCCGAAGTTTCCTGTCGGGGTATTTACCCAGTCGGGTGGTGACAGCCACCTACATCATTGGCGAGGACATTCAATTACCTTTTTTCTCGATCACAACGGATTCGCTTAACCTATGGGATGATAATACTGGAATCTATGCACTTGGTCCGAATGCCGCCCCGAACTATCCCTTCCAAGGCGCTAACTTCTGGCAGGATTGGGAAAAGCCGGCAACCATACAATATTTCGATGTCACCAAGAATCAACCTTTTCCTTCATTCGATTGTAACATCTCGATTTACGGGAATTACTCTCAAGCCAAACCGCAGAAGAGCATTGAGATGAAACTCTCGGATCGCTTCGGTACCGGGGCCATCAACTATAATTTCATCACTGATAAACCGTGGTTGACGCAGACCGATGACATCATCATGCGGAATGCAGGAACGGATTGGAACAAGGTACATTTCCGCGATGCCTTTATGCAACGTATGCTGAAGAACACGCATACGGGTTATATCGGCGCTGAGCCCGCCGCCATGTACCTCAACGGAGAGTTTTGGGGCGTGTTCACCATTCACGAGAACCACGACGAAAACTGGCAGAAGTACAATTACGGTATCAACGCCAGCGACCTCAATTACTTGAAGGAAAGCGGAAGCACCATTGAGGTGAAAGAAGGAACAGACTCCCTGTGGTGGGCTATTTATAATTACGCCACACAAAATCCACCTAATTCCCCGGGCTATTTCGATAAGATCGATAACATGATCGATCTCGATAATTTCGCCGACTACTTCATCGCAGAAACATACGTCGATAACGGCGACTGGATCGGCGACTGGACCAACAACATCAAAATGTGGAGTCCGCGGAAACCAGGCGGCAAACTCCGTTACCTCGTGTATGATTTGGATTTTGGATTCGGTTATGATAGTGTTCCACCTACCGTGGATCGTCTTGCTCACCTGCGGCAACCTGCGGCATTCAGTCACTCGTCCGTTTTATTTAATTCAGTGGTTGGTAATCTCAGATACCGGAATTATTTCATCAACCGGTATGCTGACCTTATGAATACAGAATTCCTCCCCGCCAATCTGGATGCTGTTCGACACTCCATCCAGGATGTGATGGCTCCAGATATGACGGAACATTTTTACAAGTGGGGAGGGAACACCACGTTGTGGAACCAGTACATCGGATGGATGGATTATTATTATACCAGACGATCTGCAGAGGTCAGGAATCACATCATTTCTAATTTCAACGAATTGATTAACTCAGTCAATTTAACGCTTGACGTTCAGCCCGCAGGGGCCGGACGTATCCAGATCAGTACCATCATTCCTCCGTCGTATCCTTGGAGTGGCTATTATTTCCACGGCAACAGCGTGCGCGTAACAGCGATTCCTAATCCCGGCTATACCTTCAATCGTTTCAGCTCGTCGGCATTCGGCAATAACTCGAACCCGTTTGTTGATTTTGACTATCCGTCTTCTACCACCATCACCGCGTACTTCACGGGATCGCAGCAATCCCCGAACATCCGATTATCCGAAATCAATTACAACGCGTCATCCACTGCCGATTGCGGTGACTGGATTGAAATCCACAACGCTGGCAACTCCAACATCGATCTCACAGGTTGGAAACTGCGGGATGAAATGGACTATCATACCTATACTTTTCCTCTGGGCACGGTGATTCATCCCGGTGAATACCTTGTCATCGCCGAGGACCTGGACAAGTTCAACGCCCTTTATCCGAACACCGGACAGGTGATCGGACCGCTTGCATTCAATTTCGGCAACGCCGGCGACATGGTCCGCCTGTTCAATCATGCGAATGTTCTCATCGATTCCACCTATTATCAGGATCTGGCGCCGTGGCCCGTGGAAGCGGACGGACTCGGTTTCACCTGCGAGCGGATCAATTTTACCGGTGATCCCTACGACGGAAATAACTGGAAAGCGAATTGCATCGGCGGGTCGCCTTGCAGGGCCTATTCTCCCAATTCATTGGGAATCCCTCTGCCGGTTACCGGTAATTTGAACATTTGTCCGAATGGAGCTCAAAGCACACAGCTATCTGTGCCTGCTGTGCCGGGATTTACCTACCAGTGGTATAACGGAGCAAACCTGCTTACCGGACAAATTTCTAATGTTCTTGCGGCATCACAACCCGGCACGTACTATGCCTTGGTCATCTATCAGGGTTGCAGCGCGCAATCCGATCGCGCTACGGTTCAGGTCGTCAATGCGAACGCCGCTCCGGTAGTGGCACCCGGATTGGTTTGTGGTACCGGTAGTGCAACCTTGATTGCCAGTGCACCCGACGAAGTATATTGGTTCACTACGCCTACAGGTGGAAATCCAGTCTCATCGGGCGATACCCTGATTACACCTCCGTTGACATCGAGTGTAACCTATTACGCACAAACCACCATGTCTTGCCCGAGTAGTCGAACGGTTGTGCCGGTGGTTGTGGATTCGATTCCGTCTCCACCCGTAGTAACCGATGTGTTGATCTGCGGACCAGGTCCGGTGACGTTGACGGCAAGTTCCTCGTCACCCGTCAGTTGGTACAACGCCGCAGTCGGTGGCGGATTGTTGAATGTAGGCGATACGTTTTCACTTCCTTTCCTGTCTGGCGATACCTCGTTCTTTGTACAGGCGGGGGACTTATGCCCCAGCCAACGCGTGGTGATGAATGTGCAAGTCAGTCAGTCTGCTCTTCCCGCTGTCAACTCAGCGTTCACGTGCGAAGGCAATCCGATTGTATTCATAGCTACTTGCTCTGATCCAGTTTCGTGGTACGACGTACCGGTGGGAGGTACTGCACTTTCCTCGGGTCCTACTTTTGTAGTAACGGGACTTGTACAGACAGACACGTTCTATGTACAGTCTAACGCGGGTTGCGCCAGTGCTCGCGTTCCTGCCATCGCCTACGTGGAGCCATACGCCACGATTCCGGTAGTTCGCGATACAGTGGTTTGCGGGTATGGCACGGTCGATCTGTTCGCCACGTCTTCGCAGCAGGTCTATTGGTACGATTCTCCAGCCTTGACTACGCTTCTACATGTCGGTAATCCCTTCACCACACCCTATTTCTCCAGAGATACAACTGTCACCTACTACATCCAGGCCGGAGATCGTTGTAAATCGGATACGGTTTCTATACACCTTGCTGTGATATCGCATGTGAATCATCCGGCGACCGACACGCTGGCCGACTGCTCGCAGCCGGTCCGGTTGTGTACAGACACGACAGCTCAATTTTGGTTCTGGTCGAATTCGGCGACCACATCATGCATCGACATTCAGGCGAGTGGCACGTACCAATGCATGACCTATTACGCCAATTCCTGTTCAGTGACCGACAGTTTCATCGTCGATTGCTTCACGGGAGTAATGGATCCTGTATCGCACATCGGTATCGGAACTCTTTATCCGAATCCGGCTTCCGGCACTACGTTGATCGAGATGTACGCCCGGGACTCATCACCTGTAACTATTGAATGCGTAGACATGCTCGGTCGGGTGGCGCAGCGTACGGAACATCGATTGAATGCCGGAATAAATTCGGTTGAACTGTCGGTCGCTTCGATGAACAGCGGGGTGTATATGGTAAGGATGATTCAAGAGGGTAACGTCCGGCTTACGGAAAAACTGGTGGTTCGTTAATTGGCGGACGAAACTCGCACGAATCACAAACCGATTCTGACTTTCATTTTCATGCACCATGCCGGCGAATTAAGTACCTTGTGTCATCCTCGTACTTCCTTCCCGCGTGAGATTCCTTCTTACTTTCGTTCTGGCTGTTTCGGTTTTTTCCAAGATCGATGCGCAAACGGTGAACGACCGAAAATCGTTCGTGGACGTATCGGCCATCGAGAAACCGTATGCAGCATCTAAAATGATGGCTCCGCGTGTAACGGCGGAAAACACCTATGACATCAGTTATGTATGCTGTCGTTGGGAAATCAATCCCTCGGTGCGGTATATTCAAGGAGCCATCACGACGTACTTCCGGCCGCGTGATCCGGGCCTGATGCGTATTTCCTTTGACATGTCTGATGCGCTCGCTGTAGATTCGATTCAATACCATGGAATATCGCTTCAGTATGAACGGCCGGACACAGATCTCTTAGTCATCGAGTTGCCTGATTCCTTGGTCATGGGAATTACCGATTCCATCACCGTTCATTACCAAGGCATTCCACCGGAAACCGGTTTCGGTTCTTTTGTTCAATCGGACCATCGAGGAACTCCTATCGTATGGACGCTGTCCGAGCCCTACGGGGCCAAGGACTGGTGGCCGTGCAAGCAGGACCTCTCCGACAAAATAGATTCCATCGACGTTCTCGTCCGTGTCCCCGATTCCAACCGGGTCGCCTCCAACGGATGGTTGGTGGAAGTGATTCCTTTGGGGTCGCAATCGGTATACCATTGGAAGAGCCGGTATCCCATCGCCGCCTATCTGGTGGCTATAGCTGTTACGAATTACGACACATACACCGATCGTGTTCCGCTGCGTCAGGATACACTCAACGTGATTAACTATGTTTATCCGGAAAGCTACGCCGATGCCCGTCAATCGACGCCCTACATCGGAGAGATTCTTCACCTGTTCGACAGTCTGACCATTCCCTATCCGTTCTCGGCAGAGAAATACGGACACGCGCAGTTCGGTTGGGGCGGAGGTATGGAGCATCAAACCATGAGTTTCATGGGCGGCTTCTATTCCTTGATGGCACACGAATGCGCTCACCAGTGGTTCGGGGATTACGTCACGTGCGCGTCGTGGCAAGATATATGGCTCAACGAAGGCTTCGCTACGTATCTGGAAGGACTTACGGTGGAACGCTATTACCCCGAAAGCTGGATGTTGTGGAAATCCGGTAAGTTGGGCAATATCATTTCGAAGCCGGGCGGATCGGTTTACTGTTATGATACTATATCGGTGGAACGAATTTTCGACAGCCGCTTGAGTTACAACAAAGGCGCATATGTATTACACATGTTACGCGGGCAATTGGGTGATTCGGTTTTCTTTACGGCCATGCGTCAGTACCTGATGGATCCGACACTGGCGCCAGGTTTCGCATATACGGCGGATTGGCAGAGGCACTTGGAAACCGTATCGGGCAAAGATCTCTCGGAGTTCTTCCAGGATTGGGTGTACGGACAAGGCTATCCGACGTACCACCTCATTTGGTGGCAGGAAAGTGATTCGGTCTCGTTCACCATGAGACAGACGACCTCGGACAGTTCGGTTTCCTTTTACGCGATGCGAGTACCGGTCCGTTTTCACGGAGAAGGAAAAGACACGTTAGTGTATCTGAATCATACGGAGAGTGAGCAGCTCTTCACGTGTCGGGTCGGCTTTCCCGTGACTTGGTTGGAATTCGATCCGGAGTTAGAATTGATTTCAGGATCCAATTCGATTATACCGCGTAGTGCACTGGATGACGGTGCAGGCATTTGGGAATGTTATCCCAATCCGGCCAGTGAAGAGCTTCAAGTACGCGTCAAGAAACCGGGCGTTCGCATGCGAACGTTGGAGGTGTTGAACGTTGCAGGACAAGTAATCCTAAACAAGTCGGTAGAGGCTTCCTCGTATTTACTTGACATTCGTAGCCTTCCGTCTGGGATATATCTGCTTCGTGCGGAA
>CAYWDY010000018.1:13142-16608 GCA_964455985.1 uncultured Flavobacteriales bacterium | reverse complement strand
GAACTGGCTCGCGCTCAATCTAAAAAGAAAAGCTCATCCAGTACTACGGCTTCCGTTTCCAATACCATACCCAAAACCACGGAAAAGTCCTCGACACCGTATGTGCTTTCCAATACGCCGGAAACGATCAAGTTGAGCAACGACTTCGAATCCAATCGCGGGCGGTTGCCTTGGCCTGTGGAGCAGGGTGTGATCACGGGGTATTACGGACGGCATTCTCATCCGGTGTGGAAGGATGTTGTCATCAATAACAACGGGTTGAATATCGCTTCCAGCAAGGGAGCAAAAGCTCGCGCCGTGTTCGAGGGGAAAGTGACCCGGGTCATCATGGTGGTCGATAAATACGCCGTATTGGTCCAACACGGTGAATACTTCACGCTCTATTCCAATCTACAATCCGTATCCGTAAAAGCGGGCGACCGCGTTTCAACGCGTCAGGTCATTGGTACCATCAAGTCGGGGGATGACGATGACCGGTCTGAATTACACCTGGAAATCTGGAAAGGCAGTAATAACATGAATCCGCAGTCGTGGTTAGCAGCCCGGTAGAGGGTTTGCTTTCACCGCTTAAAAGCCTACCTTTGAGGCTCATAAAACAAGCAAAGCCATGGTTCTTTCTCTAATACTCGGATTTCTCGGAGGACTAGGTACCGGTGAGGTAGTTATCTTATTGGCCGTGGTGCTTCTTTTTTTCGGAGCCAAACGCATCCCTGATCTGGCCAAAGGCTTAGGCAAGGGTATCAAGGAGTTCAAAGACGCTAAGAACGGCGTTGAAGACGAAAAAGAAAGCAAGTAATCGGTTTACCGGCTTGACCGGATACGTTCGATCAAGTTGACCGGGATGATTTCCCCGTTTTCTTCCAATATCTTCGTGTTTCCGGTTTCCAGGGCTTCCATCAGCTTTCGTCCTTTTTGGACGCTGATGAAGTAGACCAACTCGGGGATATCCTCGTGGGTCGAGGGTTTGTCCAAAAAAATCCAGCCGACTTTTCGCTTGTTATCCTTCAGATAAAGGGTAGATATTTTATTCAGGTGGGGGGTGATTTCTTCGCAGCTCATAACAGTGAATTCGGGGATTTAATCCATTTTCTGGTGATGGCCGCGGCTAATTTTTCTTCGGTGATGATATCCTCCTGAAGGAAGGATTTGCCGGTGAAGGCGGATATTTCAACGCGGGTTTTACCCTCGTTCATGGGTGAAAACTCCAAGATGATATGACGTGCACGGCTGAACCAGCCCCCCTCTTGGTAGAGCATCAATCGGTTTTCCAGAAAGGAATATACCTCGATCCGGAAGCCGTTTCGGCCTAAAAAATCAGATAATAACTGTATGGCCAAGGGCAGGGGGGCACCTACCACAGCGGTTTCTGAAGCCATGGAATTCTCGTATTGGGAACCTCAAAATAACCCCGGGGAATCCCGAATTCCACCTTATTCGGCTAGTCGGGTAGGGGTGTACGTGAATGTCTGTCTGGGAGGGGTGAAAGTTATTTTGTTCGATTTTCCTGTTTTTTTGCCTCAAATCCGCAATGATCCGTTTGATAGCCAATCGGCTGAAAAGCAGACTCTTGGTTGAAGAAAAAGAATACCTCCGGAACGTAAGTTTTAGACCTTTTTAACAAAATCCTTCCACCCCCCTTCATCGTTTCACCATTATCGTTTCGGCCGTTTGGCTACTTTTGCCACGCCTGAGACGCTGCATTAATCATCAGTAAATCTGGACGTAATACCATGTTTCTCACCCGCCAGACCCTTCTTTCATTATTGTCGATCCTGACCCTTTGGTCGGTGGGCGTGCCGTCTTCCATGGCCCAGTCAGACAGTTCAGCCATTCCCCTGTCGTATGATCCCATTGTGGCCACCTTGGACAGCCTGGTGAATCAAAGTTATATCCAGCGGCTTCCCGATCCTGTGACGCTTGATGGTTTTCAGGATGAAGAAATCCCGACCTATGCCAACGACATTTACCGCCAGCGTATCGAGAAAATACAAACCCCGATTCCGCTGACATTCAATTCGGAAGTAAAAGAGTACATCGACCTGTATGGATTAAAGCGCCGCGGACTTACCGAGCGCGTCATGGGATTGGCTCAGTTATACTTCCCGATGTATGAACAGATCCTGGACCAACAAGACTTGCCCTTGGAGTTCAAATACCTGTCTGTGGTGGAAAGCGCCTTGAATCCGGTAGCTGTATCTCCGGTAGGTGCCACCGGACTTTGGCAATTCATGCTGGCAACGGGTAAATTGTATGGACTGAAAGTTACCTCTTATACCGACGATCGTCGGGATCCCGTCAAATCTACCTACGCAGCGTGTCAGTATTTCAAAGACATGTACGCCGTGTACAACGATTGGCTGCTGGTGATTGCCGCCTACAATTGCGGAGCCGGCAATGTCAACCGAGCCATTGCTCGTTCCGGCGGTAAGAAGACTTTCTGGGAGATCAGCCCCTACTTGCCCCGCGAAACGCGAGGTTACGTACCAGCCTTCATCGCCGTGACCTATCTCATGAATTATACGGCTGAGCACAATCTGACGGCCGTACCTCCTCTGGTCAATTATTTCGAAGTGGACACTGTGATGGTCAATGACCGAATGGATCTTAAGGAAGTGGCAGCTGCCGTCAATGTTCCTTATGACATCATCCGGTATCTGAATCCCGTCTATAAGAAAGGAATCGTTCCATCGAGTGACCAGCCCCAAGCGCTTCGCTTGCCGACCAACCGCATGAATCTTTACCTGGCCAACGAAGCCAATCTGATTCGTCCCTCGTTGGAATACCAGCAGACCTTGGCCGCTGCGTCGGAGCAAGACAACGAATACACCGACGAGCTCATCCGAAAGTACCACCGGGTTCGTAGCGGAGAACACCTTTCCTCCATCGCCCGAAAGTATCATTGTTCGGTGGAAGACCTCAAGCGTTGGAATCGCCTGCGTTCAACCCGCCTCTCGGCCGGCCAGCGACTGACTGTCATGGTGAACGGTACTCCCAAGAAGAAAACGGCCACCAACAGTGCTACGGTTTCTGTCAGTAAGCCTGTGACCACGGATTCGGTGACTAGCACGGCAGATACAGCGCTGGTCGCTTCGGATACGGCAGTTGTTCCGGTCAGCGAACCCATGACGGTTAAAACTTCCCCGGAGCCCCCCTCCAACATCGTTTATCACGTAGTTGTTCCGGGAGATACACTGTGGAAGATCGCCCGTCGATACGAGGGCACCACTGTCGAAATGATCAAGAAAATGAACCAGCTCGATTCGAACGAGTTGAAAATCGGTACCCGATTGAAAGTGGCTACTGGTGGTTGATACTCTGCTGTTTTGATTCTAGAAAGCGTTGCCAGCGGTGACGCTTTTTTATTTCCATCCCTTTCCTAGTTCACGGCGTAGACTTTTTCTTACTTTTGATACTGAACCTATTCCATCCCCATGAAAAGAATATCACTCCTGGCCGGCTTCCTATG
>CAYWDY010000018.1:0-13132 GCA_964455985.1 uncultured Flavobacteriales bacterium | reverse complement strand
CTGTTGTCGTTTTTGCTCAGTCTATTCCCAATAATAGTTTTGAAAACTGGGTGCAGTACAGTGCCGTGGGCGAACGCCCCACCGATTGGTCCACCTTGGACAGTTTGACGATGGCGTTGAGTGGAAATGTCACCCACTGTGCTGTCAAGTCGACGGACGCACGGACAGGCAGCTACGCCATCCGTATGACTACTTCTTCTGTGACGGTATTTCCGTTCGGTACAGTCATCGCCCCAGGAGCCGCTACCAACGGCAGAATCAACGCAACGCTTGCTTCCTACACGTTTGATGGTGGCAGTCCCACCACGGTTCGTTCTAAATTCTTTCAAGGGTATTACAAGTACACACCATCTTCAGCTATCGACGGTGCGGTTTTCACGGTCGCCCTTTTCCGTCGTAACGCCATCACCGGAAACCGCGATACGATCGCACTGGGTTCAGATACGCTTCTAGGTGCCGTTAACACGTATACTCCTTTCTCTGTACAACTGCAGTACTTCGATTGGGTGAATAATCCGGATTCGTGCCTCATCCTGCTTCAGTCCAGCAAAGCCATCAACGATGCCACCTTAGGAGTCGGCTCGGAACTGTTTGTGGACGATCTTTCCTTTTTCGGAACGGTTGATATAGAAGAAGCGTCATCGCCCTTCAGCGAATGGTCTGTTTATCCTTCGCCTGCTTCGCAAGATATGACGGTGGACATCCGTTGGAAACAACGTCCATCGGACGTCTTGATGCTGGTCATGGATATGACCGGGAAAGAAGTGATGCGTCAGCCCATGACGGATGACCGTATGTCAATGGATGTGTCGGTACTTCCTGAAGGAGCGTACCTCATCACGCTGATTGATGGCAACGGGCAAGAGCTGGGTACACAGCGCTTCACCGTCGCACGCTGATCGGAGACGATTACTCAGTCCCTTTATACAATAGATTCGGGTAGCGACGGAAATGGATTTCTTTGACCCGTTCCATCAGCTGTTGTCGTAGTTCGTCGATGTTATTCCGGTTGGCAGCCGAAATAAAGACGCATGTCCCCGGCAATTTATTCATCCAGCTTTTTTTCAAATCCTCTAGCGAAAGATTTTCTTCCGTAGCTGGCGTAAGATCATCTTCTTCTTTGGGAACGAAACGGTAGGCATCGATCTTATTGAAAACGATCAGCGTCGGTTTTTCGGCTACGCCAAGTTCAGAAAGCGTTTCCCGTACCACATTCAGTTGGTCTTCGAAATGCGGATGGGATATGTCAACTACATGCAGCAGCACATCCGCTTCGCGCACTTCATCCAACGTCGATTTGAAGGACTCGATTAGATGGTGAGGCAGTTTACGGATGAAACCGACCGTGTCGGACAACAGAAAAGGCACATTCTCCAACACGATCTTACGGACCGTAGTGTCCAACGTAGCGAACAGTTTGTTTTCGGCGAACACATCGCTTTTGCTCATCAGGTTCATGAGCGTGGATTTGCCGACATTGGTATAACCTACCAAAGCCACGCGCACCATCTCACCGCGTTGCTTGCGTTGGGTGGCACTTTGCTTTTCGATCTGCCGGAGTTGCTCCTTCAGTTTGGCGAGTTTGTCGCGGATGATACGACGGTCGGTTTCGATCTCTGATTCGCCCGGACCGCGCATGCCGATGCCGCCCCGTTGTTTTTCCAGGTGCGTCCACATGCGGGTCAGCCGCGGAAGCAGGTATTGATACTGCGCCAGCTCTACCTGTGCTTTCGCTTGCGCGGACCTTGCCCGCTTGGCGAAAATATCCAGGATGAGGTTGCTGCGGTCAAGTACGCGGCAAGCCAGTACTTTTTCGATGTTTTTAATCTGGGAACCGCTCAACTCATCGTCGAAGATGGCGATGTCCACGTTGTGCTCGCGGATATAATCCCGCACTTCGTTCAGCTTACCGCTGCCGAGAAAGGTGCTTGGGTCAGGGTGGTCTAACCGTTGGGTGAAACGTCGTACCGTATGAGCACCGGCGGTTTCCGCGAGGAAAGCCAACTCATCGAGGTATTCGGTGATTTGCTCTTCGCGCTGGTTCTTCAGCAGTATGCCGATGAGTACCGCCGTTTCTGTCTTTCGGGCTGTAGAGTAGGGGGAAGCGGAGGGCAAGAGTAAAAAGAGAATTAAGGGGTATTGGTAGTGTCGGTATTCTTCATGGAAGCCACGTAAAGCGCGACATCGGCGATTTCTTCATAACTCAACGAAGCTCCGTAGGCGGGCATCTTTCCTTTCACTCCGTCATGAACCATGGCTTGGATTGACGTTTCATCAAAACCGGTCATGGACAAGTCTTTGGCGCCGCGGTACATCTTCTTGCCGTCGGTGCCGTGGCAGAAAACACAATTCTCAAAATAGACACGTTCGCCGTTTTCCAGGCGGCCACCACCGGTTCCGTTGATGACTACATTCGCTTTCAGGAAGGGTTTGTTCTTGCTCATCTCAGCGACTCCATAACTCGCTACAATCAGCAGGAAGGCGAGCAACGCCACACCTTTGATTCGTCGCTTGAAACCGACAATGGCCAGCGGGATGGAAACAAAGACCAGGACCAGTTTAAGAATCTGGAATGTCTTGATGCCCCCCAGAATGACAAACAACCAGATGCCGGTCACCAGAAATACGGTACTCACAATCATCTCAATGACCTTCGTTCTGGCGGCGAAGGTGTCCAACATCTTGGTGTTGGTGAACAGTAGAACGGTCTTGACCAGGTAGATCAGGACAAACAACATCACAGACCAAACGTGGAGTTTACCTAAGAGGACAGAGAGCATACGGGTAGTTTTTCCAAAAATAGTATTTTAGGCCATGCGGCAAACAAGCATAGGTCAGAATTGTTGCCCCTAATGTTCTAACAAAAGCTACTCACGCTTCCTACCATGAAAAAAACGTTTTTGATTTTTTGCTTGATGATCGGCTTATCGCCCTTTGTACATGGTCAGAATTTTCAGATCGGACAGGTCTCTCTCTCCTTCACGGACGCCTCGCGGAGCAACCGGTCCGTTCCAGTCGAAGTCTATTATCCGGCCGACGCGGCCGGAACAGGTGTTCCGTTCACGACAGGCGTCCAAACCGTTCCGGTTGTCGTGTTCGGTCACGGATTCGTGATGTCGTGGGATGCCTATGCTAATATCTGGCAATCGCTTGTGCCCCGGGGGTATGTCGTCGCTTTTCCGAGGACGGAAACCGGCTTTTCTCCCAGTCACCTGAATCTGGGTCAGGATCTGGCCTTCACGGTGACAGCCTTACACCAGGAGGCTCAATCTGCGGCTTCGGTGCTTTATCAGCATCTGGACACCATGGAAGCAGTCATGGGTCATTCGATGGGTGGTGGAGCAAGTTTCTTATCTATTGCGTTCAACCCGGGCATTGACGTGTTGGCTAACCTGGCTGCGGCTGAGACCAATCCATCGGCCATAGCCGCCGCCGCCTCTATCACCTTGCCCTCGCTGGTGATAGCGGGAGGAAATGATTGTGTGACGCCACCTGCTGCGCATCAGATTCCCATGTACAACGCTTTGGCTTCACCGTGTAAAACCTACGTGTCGATCAACGGAGCCAGCCATTGTCAGATGGCGGATGCCAATACGTTATGTAGTCTGGGAGAAGCCAGTTGCACCCCGGTGGCTGCCATCAGTCGTACGTACCAACATACCGTCATCGATCGGTACCTGATTCCCTTTCTTGATTTTCAGTTGAAATCCGATTGCGCTGCCGGTGCTTCCTTCGATTCCCTTCTGGTTACAGATGCCGATATCACCTACCAGCGAACCTGTTTGCAATGCCCATCCTCTACCGCTGTGTCAGGTTCCCCGCTGCTGGATGCGGTATCGCTCTATCCTAATCCGGTCATCGATGAGGTGATAGTTTCCTTTCCCGAAGACCGGGAATATGGGATTTCCATCTTGGACCCGAAAGGCGTTGTTTGTCTTGAGGAGCAATTCCAACGTGGAACCGAACGCAGACTTCAGGTCCAAAATCTGTCCCCCGGCATTTACCTTGTGCAGGTCCGACTCCCGGGCTCAGCACCCCGATTCCTGCGATTTGTGAAACCGTAAGCGGGTGCGCAGGAAGGTGACGCAGACGGGCTAAATCGCTATCTTCGTTGTACTCTTGTTCACCATGAAAAAATCATTCACGCTGACCGTTGCAGCCTTGGCAGCAACAGTCTTTTCACAGGCTCAGGTCACCTTTCCGGTCAACGGACCTACAGATCCCCGCCACACCACTTTTGCCCTGACGCATGCTCGTATTGTCGTCGACTACCGCACGGTGGTCGATTCAGCCACGCTGTTGGTCCGCGACGGTCGTATCCTGGATGTTGGTCGAGAAGTCCAAGTGCCGGATAACGCCGTCGTCTTGGATCTGGCCGGCCGATGGATTTATCCGTCACTCATCGATATACACAGTGAGTACGGACTGCCCGAAGTGAAACGCGCCAACAACCGCGAAGACGGTTCGCCACAATTTCTTTCGAACACGAAAGGCGCTTATGGCTGGAATCAGGCCGTACGTCCGGAATACGATGCCTTTCGGAATGTCGCCGTTGATAGCAAGCGCGCTGAAGAACTGCGTAAGCTTGGTTTCGGTGCTGTACTGAGTGTAAACCGCGACGGGATCATCCGGGGCACCGGGGCTCTTATCGCGTTGGGTGATGAGAATGAAAATGACCTTATCCTGAAAGACAAGGCCGCTGCCGAATTTTCCTTCGACAAAGGCTCTTCCACGCAGGATTATCCGTCGTCCCTCATGGGGGCCATCGCGCTCATCCGTCAGACCTACTTCGATGCACAATGGTATGCGAAGGGTGGATATAAAAAGGAATACAATATTTCGCTTGATGCATTCAACAAACTTTCCGGCTTGCCTCAGATTTTCGAAGCGGGTGACAAGCAGAATGAACTTCGCGTTAGTCGTATCGGTGAAGAGTTCGATGTGTCCTTTATTGTCAAAGGTGACGGTGATGAGTTCGAGCGAATCACTGAACTGCAGGAGACCGGTATGCGGTTCATCATCCCGTTGAATTTCCCGGACGCATACGATTTGTCCGATCCTTACGATGCCATGAATATTTCCTTGCAAGCTCTGAAGCGCTGGGAACTGGCTCCTTCCAACCCCGCTCGTATGGAAAAAGCAGGATTGGATTTCGCGTTCACCTTGAGCGGTTTGAAGTCTCGCGGCGATTTCTGGAAGAACCTCCGCAAGGCGATGGACAACGGACTTTCCGAACAGCAGGCCTTGAAAGCGTTGACCGTAGCCCCTGCCGCCTTCCTCAATATGCAAGATCAACTCGGTGCATTACGTCGAGGGATGATTGCCAATTTCGTCATCACGAGCGGCAACATATTCCAAAAGGAATCGCAAGTGATGGAGAACTGGGTCAAGGGCAAACGTTACTCCATGGTAGACGCACAGCTTGCCGATATCCGGGGTTACTATACGCTCGTGACCGGTAACGACACCAGCCGTTTGCAGGTGACCGGTGACGCTTTAAATCCGGAGTGGTTCATCTCCGATGATACGTTGAAAACCAAATCTGCTTCCGCCGTTCGTCTGGGAGGTCAAATGCAATTCTCCTTTGAACGTAAGCTGGCTGAACCTAAAGGCGTAACGCGCTATTCGGGAGTATTGGAAAAAGGCGCTTGGGCTGGCAACGCCCAATTATCCGACGGTACCTGGACCACCTGGACCGCCCGTTGGGATTCTGCGTATGTCAGCACCAAAAAAGATACCGCCAAGAAGATCATGCCTGAAATCGGACCGGTGCTATTCCCAGATATGGCGTATGGATGGACGAAACTTCCTGTGGCGGGGACGGTGCTGTTTCGAAATACAACAGTATGGACCAACGAATCCGATGGCATCTTGAAAAATACTGATGTATTGATCACCAACGGCAAGATCACACAGATCGGAACGAATATTCCTGCTCCATCCGGTGCCGTCATTGTCGACGGAACCGGCAAGCACCTAACGGCCGGTATCATTGATGAGCATTCGCATATCGCGGTCAGTAATTCAGTGAACGAAGGCACTCAGTCTTCATCCGCTGAGGTACGCATCGGTGATGTAGTCGATGGGGATGACATCAACGTTTACCGGCAACTGGCTGGCGGCGTGACAAGCTCTCACTTGCTGCACGGAAGCGCCAACGCCATCGGCGGACAGACACAGCTCATCAAGTTGCGTTGGGGCCGTTCACCCGAGGAAATGAAGTTCAAGAACTGGCCGGGGTATATCAAATTTGCCTTGGGCGAAAACGTGAAACAGGCCAATTGGGGCGATTTGCAGACGGTACGTTTCCCGCAGACCCGGATGGGGGTAGAGCAGGTTTACGTGGATTACTTCACACGTGCCCGCGAATACAGCAAGCAGATGAGCAGCAGCGATGTGCTTGCGGTTCCGGTGCGCCGCGATTTGGAGTTGGATGCTTTGTCGGAGATCCTGGAAGAAAAGCGTTTCATCACCTGTCACTCCTATGTGCAAAGCGAGATCAACATGCTGATGCATGTGGCGGACTCCTTCGGGTTTCACGTAAATACGTTTACCCATATACTGGAAGGGTACAAAGTCGCCGACAAGATGAAGGCTCACGGCGTTCGTGGTGCCTCCAGCTTCAGCGACTGGTGGGACTACAAATTCGAGGTGTACGAAGCCATACCGTACAACGGAGCGATACTGCACAAGGTGGGCGTTACGGTGGGATACAATTCAGACGATGCGGAAATGGCGCGCCGATTGAATCAGGAAGCAGCCAAAGCCGTCAAGTACGGCGGCGTTTCGGAGGAAGAGGCGTGGAAATTCGTGACGCTTAATCCCGCAAAGCTGTTACGCGTGGATGATCGTGTGGGAAGTATCAAGGTGGGCAAAGACGCCGACCTCGTTTTGTGGAACGAACATCCGATGAGCATCTATGCCAAGCCGCTGCAAACCTATGTGGACGGTATTCCTTATTTCGACAGCGAGCGTGACGCTACCATGCGGGAAGATATCCGCAAGGAGAGAGCCCGCTTGGTCCAGAAAATGACCGACGCCAAACTCAAAGGGGAGAATGTGCAGAAACCCGCCGTCAAACCCCAGTATCTCAAACATTGCATGGAAGAGGAACTCTTCTCGCTTGATTGATTCACCGATAGCCTAATTCAACCATGAAAAATATCCGCCTCTTCCTCATACTCTTTACGTTCGCCGCATCGGCCTTCGCCCAGAATCCTGCTCCCGCTCCGCCGCAAACGGAGTCGATTCTGATCATGAACGCTACGGCCCACCTCGGCAACGGGCAAGTGATTGAAAATGCAGCCATCGGTTTCGACAACGGGAAACTCACCCTGGTAGCCGATGCTAAAACCATTCGCCTCAAGAAAGACGCCTATGCCAAGGTCATCGACGCTGCCGGTAAGCACGTGTATCCGGGATTGATTTCCTGCAACACCACCTTGGGTCTTACGGAAATCGATATGGTCCGGGCTACCTTGGACTACAACGAAGTCGGAGACATGAATCCGAACGTACGCAGCCTGATCAGTTACAACACGGACTCCAAGGTGATTCCAACGGTACGCAGCAACGGTGTTTTGCTGGCGGAAGTCGCTCCTCGCGGAGGCCGTATTTCGGGTTCTTCGTCAGTCATGCAGTTGGATGCGTGGAACTGGGAGGATGCCGTCATGAAGAGAGATATTGGACTTCACCTCAACTGGCCACGTATGTATGTATGGCAAGGAAGTACGCCGGAGTCGGAAGAGAACCAACGTCAGCAGATGCAGCGGGAGTTGATGCAACTTGACCAGTTTTTCGCCGAAGCAAAATCCTATTGCAATACCTCGATGCCACAGGAGACGAATGTCCGTTTCGAAGCGATGCGCGGATTGTTCAACGGGTCCCAGAAGCTATTCATCCATTGCGGTTACGTGAAAGAAATCGAGGCGGCTGTTCTTTTCGCAAAGAAGTATCAGGTATCCATGGTGTTGGTCGGCGGAAGCGATGCGTGGCGAGTCACAGGTCTTCTGAAAGAGAATCGGATTCCGGTCATTCTCGGACAGACGCACGCGCTGCCTCCGCGAGAAGATGATGACACCGATCTTCCGTACAAGTTACCTCGTCTGTTGCATGATGCCGGTGTATCCTGCGCCATTTCAATCGGTTCCAGTTGGCAGGAAAGGAACCTGCCTTTCATGGCTGGAACGGCTGCAGCCTTCGGGCTTTCCAAAGAGGATGCGTTGTCCATGATCACAACGGTTCCGGCGCAGTTGCTGGGAATAAGTGATCAAGCAGGAACTTTGGAAAATGGAAAAGACGCTACGCTCATCATCTGTTCAGGTGATCTGTTGGACATGAAATCCAGTGTGGTTGAAGCGGCGTTCATACAAGGCCGGACCATTGTGTTAGACGATGTCCAAAAACAGCTTTACCGTAAATACGAAGCCAAGTATCAGTTGAAGTAATGGCGTGTCGGTTTTTATACCGGCGATGCCTCTGACGGTAAACCTTACTTAGTCTGTTCACCCGGGAATTACTACATCCGAAACACGTATCGTAGTCCCGGTAGAGGCATCCTCCCGTATCGATCCGACGGACAGAAAATAGCCGTGATCATGGGCGGGAAGTTTTGCGCCGTCGTGCATCAGCTGCTTGCGTTGGTCAGAGAATGTTTTTTGAAACCCGGTCCAAACCGCTCCGGTGATGGGATTACGGGAAGGAACGACACAGCGCGGTACGCGCTTGTTCAGACGTAAACGGGTATTTCCCACGGTAACGTATGAGGAAGGAGGGCTTTTCAGCCAACTTTCTTCTTCGAAAGGGTAATCGGCATCCAGTTCCACATTGACGCGAAATCGTTTTCTGCATTCATCAAGCGACATTCCTTCGTACCAGTTGCATACTTCCTGCAAGGTCTGCATAGAAACCAGGGTGACTTGATTTTTCACGGGATCATCCTGTAGTCCTCCGAGCGGATCGGCTTCTACCCACACGTTTTTGCCGAAGGTATCCGACAGGTATTCGTTAAGACGATCGCGGTTCCCGGCGAGTGGGAACCAAGGGCTGACCTCGGAAGCGGATACCGAGAAGCGGACCCGTTCACACCGTTCATCAAAAAAGGTACGAATTCGGTGTATTGTCGGTGTTGATTTCCCATTCACCCATTTGCCCTCGTCATCGCGGATGGCATATTGCCGGTCGTGGACCAGTCCGCCGCCTTCGTGGAAGAGGGCGGAGGGCACATCGACTCCGTCAAGGGATTTGATGGGATAAACGGTTATCCGAGTAACCCGAATCGTTTTCATGAGGTAAAAGTAGTGAGAGTAACCCGGGGATTTGCATTTGCCCAACCCCTTGAAATTCCGTTTTTTTGCATTTCAAATCAGTCACCCATGATCACTACCAGCGTTGCCGAATTGCTTCGTACCCCGGGAAACAACCAATCCGTTGAAGTCCGCGGTTGGGTACGAACCCGTCGGGGCAACAAACAGGTTGCTTTCATCGCCATCAACGATGGATCGATCATTCACAACATCCAGGTGGTGGCTGATTTGGCTAAATTCTCGGAAGAGTCCATCAAGAAAGTGACCACGGGCGCATGTCTGGCGGTACGCGGAATACTGGTGCCATCGCAAGGACAAGGACAGTCAGTAGAGATCCAGGCCACGGAGATTCATATTCTTGGTGAAGCGGACGAGACGTTCCCGTTGCAGAAGAAGGGGCATTCGATGGAATTCCTCCGCGAGATTGCACACCTGCGTCCCCGTACCAACACCTTCGGAGCGGTATTCCGCATCAGGCATCACATGGCCTTCGCCGTTCACCGTTATTTCAACGACCGCGGATTCTTCTACTTGCACACGCCCATTATCACGGCCTCGGATGCCGAGGGAGCCGGAGAAATGTTCCATGTAACCACGTTGGATATCCAACAGCCTCCGCGCAACGAAGACGGAACGGTCAACTACAAAGAAGACTTTTTCGGTAAGTCCTCCAAGCTGACGGTCTCGGGCCAGCTCGAAGGAGAACTGGGCGCTCTGGCGCTGGGCAAGATCTATACGTTCGGTCCTACGTTCCGCGCTGAGAACTCCAATACCCCACGACACCTGGCTGAATTCTGGATGATCGAACCGGAAATGTCTTTCTACGACATCAAGGACAACATGGACCTTGCCGAGGATTTTTTGAAATACCTGGTGAAGTACGCACTTGATCACTGCAAGGATGACTTGGAGTTCCTGAACAACATGTACGACAAGGAGCTGCTGGCGCGCTTGCAGTCTGTCGTGGCCAAGCCGTTTGAACGCCTAACGTATACAAGCGCTGTTGAAATACTCATGACCTGCGGCAAGAAATTCGAGTTTCCGGTTTCTTGGGGAACGGATCTTCAGAAGGAACATGAGAATTTCCTGGTCGAACATTTTGGCCGTCCGGTCATCCTGACGGATTATCCGATGTCGATCAAGGCGTTTTACATGAAGCAGAACGACGACGGGAAAACGGTACGCGCGATGGATATCCTGTTCCCTTGGATCGGAGAAATCATCGGTGGATCACAGCGCGAAGAGAATTACGACAAACTGCTGCGTCGTGTACGCGAAATGAATATTCCCGAGCATGAATTGTGGTGGTACCTCGAGACCCGAAAGTTCGGTACTTGCGAACATGCCGGTTTCGGTCTCGGTTTCGAGCGCCTTATCCTATTCGTCACCGGAATGAACAACATCCGTGACGTGATTCCATTCCCGCGTACGCCGAAGAACGCGGAGTTTTAATCGATGGGAAGGGTGTTTTTTACGCCCTAATCGGACATCAGTATTTTACTACTTTCGCCACGACCGTCTGATCACCCGTGGACAGGTGAGCGAGGTAAATTCCTTCAGGGAATCCGGAAAGGTCGAAAAGTTTCTTGTCGCCCGCAGCGAACGTACGTTTGATTACGACACTGCCTTTGCAATCCGTTACTTCGAGAGATACATCGGATCCTGGGTCAGACAAGAGGAACTCAAATATACCTTCGGAAGGATTGGGGAAAACTGAGGCGCGAAGGGTGGAAGGTGATTCTGCCGTATAGGTCGAGGTGGAGCAACCGGTCGCATTGAACAGGTTGGCACGTTGCGTATTGATGGCAGCATGCATACGGGAAACCTGACCTTGAGTGAACATATACATGCAGGCGTCATCCGTATAATCCATATAGTTCATGAACATGGAGCTGGGGTCGCTGGTATTGCAACGGCCGCCAGATTGAGTCGTACGTGGGTAGGCAGGACAACCGTAGTTCTCTCCTTTCTGCTGCGGAGTATCGGATACATAGTCGTCAGCGGCACAGTTGGGTTCATCCGCCCAGATGTGCTCTAGGTTGAACCAGTGGCCAACTTCATGCGTCACGGTGCGGCCTTCGTTATAGGGAGCGGAATTGACCACGCTACCGATTGTTCCCCAGTATTGCGGATCAATCACGATTCCATCCATGTTGGCCCCTACCGTGCCCGGTAGATAGGTGTAACCTAATGTGCTTCCGCCGTCGATATCACACAGCCAGAAGTTCAAGTAGTATTGGCTGTTCCAAGCGGCCAGACCGCCTTGCGCATAGTTGTAATACTTGTTGGCGTTGCCGATGCGGGTCGTGGTGACCTGACGGCGTTCGATACCGGTGGTTGGGTTACCGGATGGATCTACCGTGGCCATGCAAAATTGGATTTCCGGATTTCCAGTGACCGGTTTGAAGGCCGCTGGAATCAACCCCGTATCCGCATTGGTCAGACTGTAATCCAAATTCAGTACATCGATCTGCGAGAGGATTTGTGCATCGGAAATGTTCTGGGTCGTGTTGTAATACAACACGTGTACTACCACCGGAATGGTGACCAACGTCGTTTGTGTTCCGTTCGTTCGTTGAACAGGATGTTGGGCGAACCCGGTTTGCAGACGCTCTTCCATCGCGGCGCGTCGTGCCACGAGCGAGGGGTCTTCGGCAACGGATTGCAGGTAGCGGTCGTGGGTACCACACACGCGGCGTCGTTGGGCCTGGGAGAAAGTGGCTGAAACTAAGAGGATCAGGATAAGAAGATGCTGTTTTTTCATGGGGAAGAGATGCTTTGCAAAGGTGTCACTATTTCTGCATATTTCAAGCGGGCTTCGCAAGGGGATCCTCTTGGTTCATCGCAGATTCAGGATGATCGGGAAGGATTCGTTTTCATGCCGGCCTTTACTATCTTTCGAAGCCCATTACCTTGGTGGAATTCCTCCATGTCCCGGCAGCCAATGATCCAACGAATCAAAAATATCCTCAAAAAGTACTTCCTGATTCTCCGGGTGCGTGACCGTTTCGGTCCGGCCTCCCAAGCGGCCCAGCGACAACTGTTTCTCTATTACCAGGAACGAGCTGCTGCCGGAAATCCGCCGCTGCTTAGAGACACCGGCTTGAAAGTTTTTTCGCAACACGAAGAGGACGGATTGCTGTTGTTCATTTACGCCGTCATCGGTATGGGAGGGAAGCGTTTTTTGGAAATCGGTTCTCACGACGGAGTCAACAGCAACTGCGCCAATCTTGCCTTGAATTTCGGGTGGCATGGACTGTTCATCGATGCGGATCGGGAGGTTGTGGAACGCGGCCGCCGTTTTTACAACCGTTATCCCGACCCTTGGCATTATCATCCCCGTTTCCTCTGCGCCAAAGTGACCCGTGAGAACATCAACACGCTCGTTCAAGAAGGGGGCCTGACCGGAGAGATTGATCTTTTGTCCATCGACCTGGACGGGTACGATTATTGGATTTGGGATGCATTGTCCGTCGTACAACCCCGTGTCGTCATCATCGAAACGCATGTCGAGTTCGGCATGAATAACATCGTCGTTCCTTACGATCCAAATTATGTTTACCCGGGGAAACATCCCGTGTACCACGGTGCTTCTCCGGTGGCGATGACCCGACTGGCGAAGCGTAAGGGCTACCGGTTGGTCGGATCCAACGAGTACGGACAGAATCTGATATTCGTTCGCGAGCCGCTGGGGGTGTCAGCGTTGCCGGAAGTGGCGGTCGAGTCTACGCTTCAACACCCGGCAGCGCAGGAGAGCTTCAAGGATTTCGAACCCATTCGCGATTGGGAATATATCTCAGGCTGATGACCGCAAAGCCATACGACTT
>CAYWDY010000017.1:0-16628 GCA_964455985.1 uncultured Flavobacteriales bacterium | reverse complement strand
GGGGCGACCCAAGGAACGCGATGCCGTCAGTTTCCAGTCCCGCCTTGGAAGGGATCCCTGGGTACGTCCGTACTCCGATGATGTGATTCGTGACCGGGCCAAGCGCGGCGACAAGCGACTGTTGTTCTTCGCGCCAGCGTTTGTGAGCGATTGCCTGGAAACCATTCATGAGATCGGTGTCGAATACGACGAGCTCTTCCACGAAGTCGGAGGCGAAAAAGTGGACCTGGTTCCCAGCCTGAACGACGATCCTTCGTGGTATGAAGCGCTGAAATCAATCGCTGTATCCTGAACCCCACCTTACCATGACTCCGCGCCGTGTGTACCGATTACCGCGCCGAATATCCGACGAGGAAATCGGCAGCTGGTGCTCCCGACACGAGGAGGTCATGCTTCTGCAATCGAATCGCGATCGCTCCTTACCTTCCGATGAGTTCGGCCGGTACGACCGCTTGCTAGCGGTTGGCGCTGTCGAACGTATGGAAGTGGACGAGGATGTGTTTTCCGGTTTAGACCGATTTCATGCTTTGCAAAACGATTGGGTTTTCGGACATCTTTCCTATGAATTGAAAGACCAGACGCATCCGGGTCTCTCCTCCCAATTACCGGACGGTATTGGATTTCCAATCAGTCATTTCTTCAGGCCCCGTTACCTGGTCTTCCTGCACCGGGAAGACACAGAGATTCACTACTTGCCCGATTGGGATACTGAAGAAGAATTGACAACCCTGCTCGACTCCCTGGGTCACGGCGATTGGCGTTACACGAAAAGCCCTGTGGCCAGCAGTTTGCAGCCGGTTGTTTCCCACTCGAATTACGTGGAACATGCGGAAGCATTTCTTCGGCATATCCAGCGGGGGGATATTTACGAGGCAAACTATTGCATGGAATTTTCGGCCAAGAATATCGAGGTGGACCCTTTTTCTGTCTTTCTTTCCTTGAATCATAATTCCCCCATGCCGTTCGCCGCGTATTACCAGCTGAAACATAGATACCTGATGTGTGCCAGTCCGGAACGCTTCCTGGCTAAGCGAGGCGACGAACTGCTTTCCCAGCCTATTAAAGGAACCATTCGAAGGGGAATCACTCCCGAAGAAGACGAAGCGTTGATCCGGTTGATTCAAACCGACACCAAAGAGCAGGCGGAGAATATCATGATCACGGATCTGGTTCGCAACGACCTTTCCGTAACGGCACAGCGCGATTCCGTCCGGGTGAAGGCACAATGCGAAGTAAAAACCTACCCGCGCATTCATCAGCTCGTCACCAGCATCACCTCGCGGCTGCGTCCCGATAAATCCATCGGGGATGTTTTGCGCTCTACGTTTCCGATGGGATCCATGACGGGCGCCCCCAAACGAAAAGCCATGGAGATCATCGAATCGCTGGAAAGCTCCCGACGCGGCTTGTACTCGGGCAGCGTGGGGTATTTGACACCGGAAGGCGATTTCGATTTCAATGTCGTGATACGCAGCATACAATACAATTCGTCCAGCGGCTACCTGTCGCTGATGGCCGGGAGCGCACTGACCGCCGAAGCATTACCTGAAAAAGAATACGACGAATGTATGTTGAAGGCGTCCACCATGTTCTCTGCGCTTTCCTGACCTTTACCACGGTCACCCTTCGTACTTTTGGTTACTTTTAAGCCATGCCCTCGTTCGAGTCCGCGTTCCTTCAACACATCGGCAAACACCGGTTGTTGACGCTTTCCCCGGGAAAAGAATCCCGTACCGCAGACCGCACCCTATTAGCAGTAAGCGGTGGCTTGGACTCGATGGCGATGTCGGACCTTTTCGTACGCTACGGATGGCCGGTTGGAATCGCCCATGTGAATTTCAAGTTGAGGGGAAAGGAATCGGACGGAGACGCCAAACTGGTACGTGGGTTTGCCGAGAAACACGGTCTTCCCTACTACGAATTACCCGCTTCTACACGGCATTACGCACGGGAGCATCGGTTATCCATCCAGGAAGCCGCCCGGGAAATACGGTACCGATGGCTGGCATCTATCGCCCGTGATGAAGGGTATCAGGCCATAGCTACCGCCCATCATTTGGACGATTCGGTGGAGACTTTTTTTGTGAATCTCCTACGCGGTTCTGGCATTCGTGGCCTGGATGGCATCCCGGTACGTACTGGTCAGATCATCCGCCCCATGTTGTTTGCCGGACGTGCTGAGATCGAGCGGTATGTCAAACGAAAGAGAATTACGTTTCGGGAAGATTCCTCGAACCGGAAAGACGACTACCTGCGGAACCGCATCCGTCATCACTTGATCCCCCTTCTGGAAACGTGGCAGCCTTCGTTTAAAAAGACGATGGCAGGGAACCTAGTGCATCTTTCGCTGGCAGCGCATGCGCTCGAAGAGCATACCCATGGCATGCAACAGAAGCTGATGCGCAAGAAAGGGGACCGCTGGGAGATTTCCATTCCGGGCATTTTGGAGTACCCCTACCCTGAGCCGTTACTCTTTGATTTGCTAAGGCGGGAAGGATTCGTCGCTCACGAGCCCGAGAAGATGTTACAGACAGGACTACCGGGAGCCGTATTTGTCGCCAACGGCAAAGAATTGATTCGAGACCGGCAGAAACTCATTCTGCAGGAAAAGAAACCAAGGGTGTCCGTTGCTCATGAAATAAAGGCCTCGGGCGTGTTTGATGTCAATGGCCACACCTTGAACCTGACCCGAAAGAAATACAAGACAGGCATGGAATGGGAAACCGGCTCAGGGGAATGGCTCGTGGATGCGGACCGGGTAATGTTCCCATTGACTGTGCGGACGTGGAAAACCGGCGACCGTATTCGTCCCTTGGGCATGAAACAACAGCAGAAAATCAGCGACCTGTTAACAAACCTTAAAGTGTCAGCTGCGGACAGAAAAGACGTTCACGTCATGGTATCCCAAGGCGAAATTGTATGTATCTTAGGGGTCCGAATCAGCGACTCGGTGAAGGTGTGTTCGGATACACGCCATGTCCTTTCGATCCGTTGGTCTTCCGAAAACCATGAGCAGTGAACCCATTTACGAAGAGAAGCAATACTTGGGCTTCAACCGGCTGTCGATGATCCGACGGTTGCTGCTTACGCTTTTTTGTTTCGGTATATTTTGGTGGAAGAAAATGCACTTGCAAAACGGCGACCTCTTCTTCTGGCTCGGTATCGCCATCATCATACTTTCCATTGTTCTGCTATTCGTTGTACACATCCGTATCCGCGTGTACCGCGACCGCATCTCGCTTGAAGGATTATGGACCGGTAAGCCTGTCGTATTGCGAATACATGATATCCGCAGGATTGCACGGACGCGTTACAGCCGCTATCACCTGAACAACCCCGTTTTCAATCTGAAGTTCAAAGGCAGCATACTCTTCTACACCGACGGAGAAGAAGCCATTGAAGTCACGGATGAAAAGGGACAACCTTTCCGGATCGGCTCACACCGTCCTTCGGAGCTGGAACATATTCTTCGTGGCCTGACGGCTAATTCCTGATTTCTTATAACCTTACTCAATACCTTATCATGAAAAAATTCCTTCCTTGGATCGTTCTCGGTCTCATCGTATTGTGGAGCATTTCTGCTTACAACGGCCTCATCTCTTCGCGCGAGGACGTCAATGCCTCTTGGTCGAACGTGGAGACTCAGTACCAACGTCGTGCTGATCTGATACCCAATCTGGTCAACACCGTCAAGGGCGTTGCCGATTTCGAACAGTCCACGCTGGTGGCTGTTACCCAGGCGCGAGCCAACGCCACCAGCATCAAGCTGGATGCGAATGACCTCACGCCGGAAAAGATGCAACAATTCCAGGAAGCCCAGGCTCAATTGAGCGGGGCACTCTCCCGCTTGCTGGTATCGATGGAAAAATATCCTGAATTGAAAGCCACTCAGAACTTCAGCGAATTGCAATCCCAACTGGAAGGTTCCGAGAATAGGATTACGGAAGCTCGCCGCCAATACAACGAAAAGGCCAAGGAATACAACGTCGGTCGTGCCCGCTTCCCGCGTGTTCTGATCGCCAACCTGATGGGATTCAAAGACCGTCCTTATTTTGAAGCAGACAAGGGAACCGAAAAGGCTCCCGAAGTGAAATTCTGATGTCTGTCAAACACGCCTTTACACCGGCGGAAACCCGACGCATCACTGCTGCTATCGAAGCGGCGGAGCGAACCACTTCCGGAGAGATCCGTGTATTCATCGATAAGGTATGCGATGATGACGTAGTTGGTTATGCCGCGTTTGTTTTCGAAAAGATCGGTATGCATAAGACCGATGCTCGCACTGGGGTGATGATTTACCTGGCCCTTGAATCCAGACGCTTTGCTGTCATTGGCGATTCCGGCATTCACCAAAAAGTAGGCGACGAATTCTGGCATGCTGTCCGCACCATGCTTCAGCATCATTTCTTACTCGGAGACTTTGTGACAGGATTGGAAAAAGGAATCGAAGAGATCGGCCGCTCGCTTTCCACTTATTTCCCCTACGAGGAAAACGATCGTAATGAATTGACCAACGACATCGTGTACGGTCTTCGTGATGATGCTTGACACATGAAAAAGCTATTGTCACGACTCTTTCTCTTGGTGCTGTTTCTGCCATTGATGGCAGCCGCCGAGGATTTTCCGGAAAAGTCGAATACACTGGTCACGGACTACGCGTCCGTACTCAGTGCCGAGCAACGGATGCAATTGGAAGCCAATCTGGTTCGGTTCAACGACAGTACCTCCACCCAGATTGCGGTAGTCATCCTCCGATCTGTCGGCTCGTATGACATATCCGACTATTCGGTGCAGCTATTCAATCGCTGGAAGATCGGACAGGAACAGAAAAACAATGGCATCCTGCTGTTGATTGCCCTAGAAGATCGAAAGATGTTCATCACGACCGGTTACGGCCTGGAGGGCGTATTGCCGGATGCGCTCTGCAAGCGCATCATCACCCGGGAAATCACGCCCTACTTCAAAGTGCAGGATTATTTCGGAGGAATAATGGCCGGTACCGAAGCGATCATGCAAACCGTGAAGGGCGAGTACACCGCTGATCGCCGGGGCGGACAACCTCCCAAAAGCATCGCCTTTTTCATCTTCTTGATCATCTTCTTGGTGGCCATCGTTCTTGGCACCAAGATTTGGCGAGTTCGTCAGTATTCAGCCACGAACCATATCGGCTTCTGGGCCGCGTGGGCCTTACTGAACGCCGCCAGTTATCGTCACCACCGGCATTCCGGCGGATTCTACGGAGGCGGAGGCTGGGGAAGTTCAGGAGGCGGATTCGGTGGTGGTGGCTTTGGCGGTTTCGGCGGTGGTATGTCAGGCGGTGGTGGCGCAGGCGGTTCGTGGTAGGTTACCAACTATACGCTATTTTCGCAGCATGCATTTTCTGATCTCCGCCGTCAAACGGGCACTCCCGTTCTGGCTATTGCTTGTCTCCCTCCTCTCCTGCCAGTCTTCCACGGAATCCAAAGGACCTCATATTCCTACCGTCGGTTTTCTGGACTTGCTGGATGACGCCACCTTGGAACAAGCCAAGAAGGGCTTCTTCGTTGCTCTCAAGGATAGCGGTTTTTCAGTCACCGACGGCACCTTGAAGATTGAATACCGAAACGCACAGAACGACATCCCGACTCTGGTACAAGCTTGCGACTACCTGATCGGAGAAAAGGTGGACCTGATTGCCACGTGTCCTACCTTGTCTACCATTACCGCTGTCCAACGGACACAAGAGATCCCCGTCTTCATGATGGTCTCTCCCCGACCTGATATCGCCAAACTGACCGATGCTTCGGGTAAGGCCCCGGCCAACCTCTTCGGCACCTATGAGACGTTGGATTACCTCGACACATCGTTGATGTTGGCCCGGTCCCTTTTTCCCGATGCCCGCGTGATCGGCACCATTTACAACCAATCGGAACCACAGTCGATGGATGCGCTGCAACGTATTGAATCGCGATGCACGGCGCTGGGGCTGACCTTGAAAAAACTGCCCGTCAACAATTCCAATGAAACACAACTGGTGGTGGCCGCCTTACTGGACAAAAAGATCGATCTGTTCTTCGCCTTACCGGATAATACCGTATTCTCATCGGTAGAGCTGATTGTCAAAAGCTGCGACGCAGCCCATGTGCCAGTACTTACCAGCGAAGAAGGATTGGTGAAGCGAGGAGCCCTGGCTGCTTTCGGTGCCGACATGTATCAGTGGGGTTACCAATCCGGAGTGCAGGCAGCACAGTACCTGAAACAAGGAAGTACCGGACTCGAGCTTGAACCGGTGAAAGTGCGCAGAAAGGTGTACAACGAAGAGAAAGCCCGGCAGTTCCGCGTTTCGCCCGATAGCTCATTCGTAAAGGTAGACAAGCCATCCTGATACCGATGACACTGATACAGACCGCTTGTCAGCTGGGACTCGCCTACGGCGCGTTAGCGTTGGGCATCTATATCAGCATGCGGATCTTTCGTATTCCGGACATCACCACCGACGGAAGTTTCACGCTTGGCGGAGCCATCACGGCCGTGCTCGCTTTGCACGGTCAGCCGATATGGATGATTTTACCGTCGGCATTCGTTAGCGGTTACTTGGCCGGGATGCTGACCGGTTGGATACACACTAAGCTGAACGTGAATGCGCTCTTGTCCGGGATCCTCGTGAGCAGCGCGCTTTACTCTGTGAACCTCGCCATCCTGGGTCGCTCGAATATTCCATTGATCGGCGTGACAACACCCTTCTCCTTCTTGCAGGGTTTCGGATTCGACCCAACCATACTTGTGCTAGGCGTATTGATGGCCGTGGTCGTCATAGGCGTCACGTATTTGCTTCGTACCGACTTCGGGTTGACCATGCGGTCGACCGGAAACAATGAGATCATGATCCGTTCCTTGGGCGTGAACACGGATCGGATGAAAATGATCGGCTTGGGAATCGCTAACGGCCTTGTTGCGTTGAGTGGATGCCTGATCACCTATGTCCAGGGATTCGCCGACATCAATATGGGCATTGGCATAATCCTCATTGGCCTCGGTGCGGTGATCATCGGCGAACGACTGCTGGGCTGGAATCGCCATCCCGGTTTAGGGCTTACACTGGTAGCCGTGGTATTGGGTAGTGTTCTGTTCCGCGGTCTTCTCGCGGCGGCATTGACAGTCGGTATCGATCCGTTGTATTTGAAACTGGTGGTGGCTGTATTCGTCTTGTTGACGGTGAGCCTGCCACGATCAAACCGTGCGACATGATCAAGATCCGTGACCTTCGAAAGACATTTGCTGCGGGCACCCTGGCTGAGGTACGCGCTTTGGATGGGATCAATCTGGATATTGCCGCCGGTGAGTTTGTGGTCGTCTTAGGCGCCAATGGCTCGGGCAAATCGACTTTACTGAACGCCATCGCCGGAACCTTGACGGTGGACAGTGGTACGATAGCGTTGGATGGTACCGAGGTCACTACCCTTCCTGACCATGAGCGATGCCGGTGGGTAGCCCGAATTTTCCAAAATCCTCTTCACGGAACCGCACCCGACCTGACCGTTTTGGAGAACTTCCGTTTGGCTTCGTTGCGTACCCGTAAGAAAGGATTCCGCATCGGCACCGGCGAGGATTTCAAGAAACGGGTGCGGGAAACCATCTCCACGTTGGACATGGGACTGGAGAAGTATATCCATGAACCGATGGGAATCCTGTCAGGTGGACAACGTCAGGCGCTGGCGTTGTTAATGGCTACGTTTGACTCGACCAAGGTGCTACTGCTGGATGAACCGACGGCAGCATTGGACCCCCGTACGGCTTCCCTGGTGATGCGGCTTGCGGAGCGACTGATCCGGGAACACGGGTGGTCGGCCCTGATGGTTACACACGAACTTCCGGATGCCTTGCGGTTCGGAGACAGACTGCTGTTCATGGAAGCGGGTAAAATACGTCATGACTATTCCGGTAAAACGCATAATGAGCTAACTATCAACGACCTATTAAAGTGGTTCGAAGTATGAAATTTTAGTACTTTAGTAACCGTTGGAGTCCTGACAGAATCCGGTATTTCAACCCCATTCCTGGTATGATCAAACGTCTTTTCGCGGCCTTTTTACTAGTAATTCCATGCCTGGCATTCGGCCAGATGCAGGATCCTGACCAGTGGTCATTCACGGTAGAAAACGGTGCACCCGGAGAAGCCACGCTGGTTTTTACGGTTAAGATGGAGCCGGACTGGCACCTCTATTCCCAGTTCACCCCGGACGGAGGCCCCATCCCCATGGCGTTCACCTTCGAGCCTGGAGCTTGTTACGAGCGGGTAGGAAAAGTAACGGAACCCAAACCGCATGAGGATTACGATTCAACCTTCATGGTGAAGGTGCTTCAGTTTGAAAAGTCTGCCGTTTTCCGCCAGAAGGTAAAGTTGAAAGGAGCCGCGTGCACCATCAAAGGGACCATCAATTACCAAATCTGCAAAGAGATGTGTCTCTTCCAGGAGGAAGAGTTTTCATTCCAGGTAAAAGGTACCGGTGAGGCCGGAGCACCACCCGCTGCGGTGACGCCTGAGCCAACAACCTCGCCAGCTCTCGATGATTCCACGGCGACGCCGTCGGATTCCACCCAAGAATCTTCTGCACCCCAAGACACGGTTTCTACTGCCGGATTTCAGGATGATTGCGGAGGCGGGGGCACTGCTGACAGCGAACCGCAAACCGGCCTCTGGGCCATCTTCGTGGCCGGTCTACTGGGCGGATTCCTGGCCTTGCTGACGCCGTGCGTTTTCCCGATGGTTCCCATGACGGTGAGCTTTTTCACCAAGCGATCCGGCAACCGGGCCAAGGGAATTCGAAATGCGATCATTTATGCCACCTCGATCATTTTCATTTATGTCAGTCTGGGCTTGCTCGTTACCGCCCTTTTCGGATCGGACGCCTTGAATGACATGGCCAGCAATGCATTCTTCAACCTGGCCTTTTTCATCATCTTCGTCATCTTCGCCGTTTCCTTCTTCGGTGCCTTCGAGATCACACTCCCCTCTTCCTTGGTGAACAAAGCCGATGCGGCGAGTGACCGCGGCGGGCTGGTGGGTATCTTCTTCATGGCATTCACCCTTTCTCTGGTCAGCTTTTCCTGCACCGGTCCGATCATCGGCACGTTGCTGGTGGAAGCAGCGCACGGACGCAGTTACCTGGGACCTGCATTAGGCATGTTCGGCTTCTCGTCGGCTCTGGCCATTCCATTTGCACTCTTTTCCCTCTTTCCGGGCTGGTTGAATTCCTTGCCCAAATCAGGCAGTTGGCTGAACACCGTGAAAGTTTCACTGGGTTTCATCGAACTCGCGCTGGCCCTGAAATTCCTGTCGAATGTCGACCTTGCTTATCATTGGGGAATCCTGCACCGCGAGGTATTCATCGTGTTATGGATCGTCATCTTCGGACTGCTCGGGTATTACCTGTTAGGCAAGATCCGGTTGTCACACGACAGCGACTCCAGTCACGTGGGAATAGGCCGCTTGATCATGGCTCTTATCTCGTGGAGCTTCGCGCTCTACCTGGTGCCCGGATTATGGGGAGCTCCGCTGAAGCTGATCAGTGGATTTCCTCCGCCCGACTTTTACAAAGAATGGAAGACAGGAAAAGAGAGCGATTGCCCGCACGACATGGTCTGTTTCAAGGATTACGACGAGGGCATGCGATACGCCAAGTCTCAGGAAAAACCGGTCATCATCGACTTCACGGGTTGGGCCTGTGTGAACTGCCGTAAGATGGAAGATAACGTATGGAGCGACCCCAAAGTATTGAAGAAACTGAGTGAGCAGTACGTCTTGATTTCCCTGTACGTGGACGACAAGACGCCATTGCCTGCCGACCAACAGTATGTCTCCCCGACGACTGGACGAAAGATCCGGACAACCGGAAACAAGTGGAGCGACATGCAGGCTTCGGTGTACAGCACCAATTCACAACCTTATTACGTGCTGTTGGACAACAACGGCAAGATGCTGGCCACCCCGCGAGGGTATACGCCTGACATCGACATCTACGCTTCCTTTTTGGATGAAGGACTGTGTCGTTACTCGAAACGAAAAGACTAACCGGCTAGCCTCTTATTCCTCGCTACCACACGCATGCAACGGAAATTCGTCACCAACCTTGCGTTGGTTCTAGCGCTAAATCTGCTCATCAAGCCATTTTGGATTTTGGGCATTGACCGCGCGGTGCAGAATGCGGTAGGAACTGAACAGTATGGATTCTATTATGCCATCTTCAATTTTTCGTTCCTGTTGAACATCGTGTTGGACTTGGGCATCACCAATTTCAACAACAAGAACATAGCGCAGAACAACCATTTGCTCGCCAAGCATTTTGCCAGCATCGTGATGTTGCGTGTCCTGTTGGCGGTACTATTCACGGTAATCACGCTGACCGGAGGCTGGATGATCGGCTACACGCCGGACATGATGAAAATGCTGGTGGCGGTGCTGTTCAACCAGATCCTACTCTCCTTCATCATGTACTTGCGGTCCAACCTGGCCGGGCTGCATCAATTCAAAACCGACAGCATCATTTCCGTGCTCGACCGATTGATCATGATCGTGTTGTGCGGGTTCCTGTTGCTTCACTACCGGGAGCCGGGCAGCTTCCAGCTGAAGTGGTTCGTCTATGCCCAGACCCTGGCCTACCTGATCACCTTTTTACTCACCTTCTTCATCGTGGTACGCAAGGCGAAAGTCCGCCGGTTCACCTGGCGATGGCCCTTCTTTTTGATGATCCTGAAAAAGAGCTATCCCTATGCGGTTTTGGTCTTGTTGATGACCTTTTACAACCGGATCGACGGTGTGATGCTCGAACGCCTGCTTCCCTTCCGCGAAGGCGCGAACGAAGCCGGCATTTATGCTTCAGCCTACCGGTTGCTGGATGCTGCCAACATGATCGCCTTCCTGTTCGCAGGACTTCTGCTTCCGATTTTCGCCCGGATGATCAAGCTGAAACAGAACGTTCAGGAAATCGTGGACCTCTCCTTTTCCCTCTTAGTCGTTCCGTCCATGGTCGTGGCTTGCTGCTGCGCGTTCTTCAGTTACGAAATCATGGACCTGCTGTACGAGGGAACCCATATCGAGGAGTCCGCCGCGGTATTCCGGATCCTGATGTGCTGCTTTGTTCCCATTTCCGCGACCTACATTTACGGAACCCTGCTGACGGCCAACGGCAGTCTTCGGCAATTGAACATACTGGCCAGTACCGGAATGGCCGTGAACATCATCCTGAACTTTGTGCTTATCCCCAAGCTTCACGCTTACGGTGCGGCAGTCTCCAGCATCATCACGCAGACCTTTACGTCACTAGCTCAGATCATCATGGTCAAGCGGATCTTCCGTTTCAATTCCGACTACTCATTCCTATTCCGACTCGCTCTTTTCATCTTAGGTTGCGTTGCGATAAATGGACTGTTATACCCTTTATCCATTCCCTGGATAGCCCGCTTTTCGATCGCCGCGGTCGGTTGCTTCACTTGGGCCTTACTGCTCCATCTGATTCAACCCCGCAATATCTACCGCATCGTCCGGTACGAAGAATCCTAGGTTTAGCCGAATGGTTGTAACCATTTGTTAACCAATTACTTTAGCCGTACAAGGTAAAGCTAAAAGGTTTCCAGAAATAGGCTTACTTTCCTACCTTTGGCAACCTTCATCCTATGATGTTCCAACAAGCCCGAGAGACCCAGGTCATGGAATCCACCAGCCTTCTGGTGTCTGCCTTCCGTTGGCGAAAACCGTTGGTCTTCGTTACTTGTCTGGCGGCATTGGGAGCCTTCATTTTCACCGGGCCTGCTTTCATTGCGCCTAAATTCCGTTCCACGGTCATCTTCTTTCCCACCTCCACCAATTCGATCAGCAAAGCCCTGTTGGAGGACAATCCATCCGAGCGCCAGGACATTCTCGCCTTCGGGGCGGAAGCCGAAGCGGAGCAGATGATCCAGATTCTGAACTCCGATGCCATTCGAGAGTCGGTCATCCGACAATTCGACCTGATGAACCATTACCGCATCAGTCCGACTTCAAACCAACCCTACACCGCTCTTACCGAAAAATACAAAGACAACATTTCCTTTGCCCGTACTGAATTCATGTCGGTGCGTATTGACGTACTCGACGAGAACCCTCAGACTGCGGCCGACATCGCCAACAGCATTGCGTCCCTGATGGATTCGACCAAACGTGCCATTCAAGGTCAACGCGCTCAGGAAGCCCAAGCCATTGTCCAGCAGGCTTACGACGAAAAGCTCGAGGCCATCCGGATCAAAGAAGACTCGCTCGCGCATATCCGTCGACTCGGGGTAGTGGATTACACGAACCAGTCTAAAATTTGGAGCGAAGAATATGCTCGATCTCTAGCCGCATACAACAACGAAAAGGCCTCCTTGGACATGTTGCTGACTTATCAGGGTCAGGATAGTCGCGATACGGCCGTCATCCATACCCGTGCCCGGATCGAGGGCGCCCGCGCCCGCATGAAGGTCTTCCAGTCTAAGTTGGACTTGTTGGCTGAACTGGGCGGTGCCAGCCTGTCTCTGTCTGAACAATTGGAGCTGGACCGTACTGAAGCAGCCCGGCTGAATGACCAGCTCAAAAAACTAACCGTGGATGCCCGTCAACAGCTTTCCACCAAATTCATTGTCAACAAAGCCAATCCGTCTGAGAGCAAAGCAACCCCGGTCCGCTGGCTGTTGGTGATGCTTACCACTGCAGGAGCCTTCCTATTCACTTTTGCGCTTCTGCTCTTTTCACAACGGTTAAGAACCGACTACCCCTGATCGACAAACAACACTTACCATGATAACTCCCGTATTCCAATCCAAAGCCCTGTTGGAGGTTTTGGTAAAGCGCAAGAAACACCTGGCCATTATCGGTATCACGGCTGCTATTGCCGCGGCCATATTCTCCTCCAGTTTCTTCATGCCGCCGAAGTACAAATCCTTCGCGCTCGTTTATCCCTCCAACCTGATTGCGTATAGTAGCGAAAGTCCGACGGAACAGATGCTACAGATCGCCCAATCCTCAGAAATCAGGAACAAAGTAATCCGGGCCTTCAACCTGTTCACCCATTACGGCATCGACACGTTGCAGAACAAGCATTACATGACGGATGCCATCGCCCAGTACGAGGACAATATCACCATCAAGAAAACCGAATTCGAATCGATGGAAATCACGGCCTTCGACACGGACCCGAAAATCGCAGCCCAGATTGTCGATTCGATCATCCTCTACTTCAATATCAAGGCCCGTGAATTACAAGTCGAGAAATGCAACGAAGTCCTGGTGATCTGTGAAAACCAAATGATGCGCAAGAAGACCGAGATGGACTCCATGGAAGTGCGACTGAAAGAGCTGCGGACGACCTACGGCATCCTGGACTACAAGAGCCAATCCGAAGAAGCCTTACGAGGTCTTTTCCGTACACTGGAAGCAGGCAGTCCACGAGGCGTAGCCGAAGCCCAGAATATGATTAATTCACTCAAAGACATGGGCGGTGAATTCAATGAGTTGTCAGAGCACCTGTGGCGCGTCCGCGGAAACTACAACGACCTGAAAGTAGCCTACGACAACGCCTACCGGGACGTCCACAAGGTACTGACCTACACCAACGTCATCACATCTCCTGAACCGGCGGACAAAAAGGCCTGGCCGATCCGCTGGTTGATCGTGCTGATCACCGTATCCTCTTCTCTCCTTTTATCCTTCATCCTGTTCCTGATCATCGACAACCGGCAGGAAGTCGCTCATGGCTGATACAGCAGTATCATACCGCGCCAAGATCGGCTGGATCTATGCCATTTGTGTGGCATTCATCGCCTTCACCGTTTTTTCGTTGAGTAAAGAATGGTACTGGGGAGCCATACTGCCTGTTGCCTTGGGTATAGTGCTACTTTCCATATACCGACTGGACATCATCCTATTAACCGTTGCCTTCTGCACACCTTTGGCCATCGTCCTGAATGACAAGGCCAGTGGACCAGCCTTGAGCCTGCCAACGGAACCGTTGCTATTTGGCGCCCTGTTGGTTTTCGTGCTTCACTCGATCCTGAGACCCACCTTGGACCGTCGCGTACTCAGGCATCCCATCACCGTCGCGGTAGCGGTTATGCTGGCCTGGAAATTTTTCACAACGCTCACCAGTTCCCTACCGGTGGTCTCTCTGAAGCACTTGTTATCGCAGTGCTGGTTCATCATTCCCATGTACCTGCTGGGCACCCAGCTTTTCCGAAAGACGCGAAACATACACCGATTCATTTGGCTCTATGTGATTTCCTTGCTGGTAGTCATCGGCTACACGTTGTTTGAGCACGCCCAGCAAGGCTGGACGCAGGAATCAGCGCACTGGGTGATGTACCCTTTTTACAACGATCATACGGCTTATGCTGCGGCCCTGGCCCTATTCATTCCCGCCGTGATCATGCTTTCCCGTTCCGTCCTGTCTACCCCGTTGGAGAAATTCTTGGCTGCCTTGGTGACCGTCATCTTGATGATCGCCATCATCCTGTCCTACACCCGTGCCGCGTGGATCAGTCTGATTGTAGCAGCTCTGTGTTTTCTCATCTATTACTTCCGGGTCGGTTTCGGAAAAGTCGCACTGGGAGGAGGAATCCTGTTAGCGCTTTTCCTGATGTTCAAAGGAGACATCCTGATGAAGCTGGAGAAGAACCGTCAGGACTCAGCCACCGACATCAACAAGCATCTTCAGTCCATTTCCAACATCTCCACCGATGCCTCGAACCTGGAACGGATCAACCGATGGAACTCCGCGCTACGCATGTGGCGTGAACGTCCCTTTCTCGGATGGGGACCAGGCACGTACCAGTTCAATTATGCACCTTTCCAGAAATCGGAGGAGATGACAACGATTTCTACGAATGCAGGTGACCGAGGAAACGCCCACAGCGAATACATAGGTCCGCTGGCCGAGACCGGTGTCCTGGGCATGCTTTTGTTTATCTTGGTTGTCGTAATAATCCTTTATCGGGGCACCATACTTTACTCGACCTCGCCGTCTCCGGAGGTCCAACGGATTACCTTGGGTGTTTTACTCGGCCTGATTACTTACCTGACCCATGGTGTTCTGAATAACTTTTTAGACACCGACAAACTCGCCGTTCCGTTTTGGGCCTTCATTGGAATTCTGGTATCTCTGGACGTTTACGGAATAGCCTCCGACAACAAAGCGGGAGTTCCTGAGAAAGAATCGCTCAGCCTTTAAACCAGCAGCTGAGCAACGTGATGTCATCCGTATAGTTTCCGTTCAGCTTGAAGGATGCGAGCGTATCCACCAGCTGTTGCTGAATTTTCTTCAAGTCTGATTCCTGAGCCCGGCTGGTAAAGAACTCGCGCAACCGGAAAGCCCCGAAGTCTTCGCCATGCTCGTTCTCCACATCGGTCACTCCGTCGGTGTAACAATGCAGAAAGGCATTTTCCGGAACAAACGTCTTACCTGTGTTGACGAAAGGCAGCTCTTCAAACATACCCAAGGCAGTACTTCCTTCATTCAGGAGGTAGACCACCTTCTCATGGATAAGAAAAGGAGGATTGTGTCCTGCGTTTACGTAGACTAATTCACGGGTACGCGTATTGTACCGGGCAATGAAGAAGGTGATGAACTTCTCTCCTTGTGCACTGCGAAATACTTTTCGATTCAGCAGCTTCACCAATTCCGGCAGAGACGGTGTGATATGCACCAGCGCATGTAAGTTGGCCTGGAAGTTAGAACACAACAAGGCTGCCGGAATTCCTTTCCCAGACACATCGGCCATGCAGACCACGAATTCATCCTGATTCACAGGTATGAAATCATAATAGTCACCACCTACTTCTTGGTGTGGAAGGTAGAGTGATTGCAGCCGGTATTGTTCCGTATCCGGCAAGGTGACTGGAAAGAGGATACTCTGCATCTGGGCTGCCAGCTCCAGATCCCTCTTCATAGCAGCCTGACGGATTTTCTCGGAGGAGACGTGGTGATTTTCGATGGCCACCACGATCAAATTGGTGATGGTCTGGATGAATGGAATGAGTTCGTTTTTCTTAGGAATGACGCTATGGGACAACCCACCCACCAAGGCGTATGCCAACAGTTGATCTTTGTGATGCACCGGCAAAATCGATTCGAAGGAATGCACCCAAAGTTCCTGTTCCAACTCCTGATGATGCAGCTTATTCAATTCGCCCAATATGCGATCCAGATCGATATCGGAAAAAGACTTTTCCGTACCGTACATCAGCGCGCATTTCCAGGAAGAATCCTTGACGAAAAGCGCCAGCTTTTCAACTTTCAACTGGCTCGACAACACGTGTTCGTACACATCGAGCAATTGCTTGGTAGAAAAATTATAATTGATGGCTTTAGTGATCTGCAGCAACCAATGCAGCTGGAGCTTCTTCACGCCGAGTTCCGCCACCAGGGTGTCGGAAGCATCGGCCAGCGTTTTGGTTGGTTTGTCGGATCCGGCCACCGTCAGGTTCGTTTAAGTCGCTCCAATATCTCTGGCAATTGTTTGACCAATGCCAACTCTTTCATTTTTTCCCGGGCCTCTTGAATCGGCACTCCGAAATACGTCTTTCCACCGGCAATGGATTTAGGCACACCGGATTTCCCCAGTACCACTGCCCCTTTACCGAT
>CAYWDY010000016.1:11540-17735 GCA_964455985.1 uncultured Flavobacteriales bacterium | reverse complement strand
AACAAGTATTACCCTGTGTCACCGTGCAACGATACCAGCCTGTAGAGGTCGCAGAAATTGATTGGGTGGTAGCGCCGGTGGACCAAGCGTACGTTGAGCCGGCATTCAATGCATCAAGCAGCACCGTATTACCGCATGCACGTAAAGTATCCTGTGAAAAGAAATTAGTGGCAAGTGAGCAAGGGGCTTGTGATTGATAGAGCTGTTGCACTTCAGTTGAGCTAAGGGCACGGCTCCAAATGCCGATGTCGTCTAGTTTGCCATTCCAAGGTTCTATTGTTCCTAAACTTGTATTGTTACTGTATTGCCGGCCGAATATTTTTATAGGCGGCATTGAACTGGTATATGGATATATTGTCTTATCTACGGTTCCATTTCGATAGAAAATCAAAGTATCTCCTACCTTCACAACTGACAACTGCTCCCATACATTTCTATTGATGGGATTATTGGCCGTTGCTGAAGTGTTAGTTGCTACCCATAATTGAGGTATTGGCACACTCGCAGCAATCCCCCATTGCATTTTTTTGGGATAAACAGAATCGTTTGAAGAAAGAATATTGAAAAAATCCGTGCCCGTTTCCTCGCCATGTAAAACCCATGCAGAAAAAGTAAACTCAGGTATCAAATTTGATGTGCTACCGACCAGAAGGATATAATCATCCTGTCCATCAAAACTATATGCTTTATTGGACTGCCCTAACCTATCTGTTGTCAATATTGCTCCGTAAGGAGTACCATTATTCCCATTCCCACTCTCATCATTGGCGTTACCATTAAACGGCCACCAACCGACAAGGCCGTTAGTGGGTACATACGAGGGAATAACGGCTTGGGCTTGAAAGAAAATGCCCCATATCAAGGCCATAAAAAGCAGTGCTTTATTCATTTGATGGAATAATTACTGGATTAACGATAGACCGAACGGCTAAGCAAAAACTACAAGAACCTCGCAAAGCCGCTCTGGACAAGCAATTTAGCGATTTCTGCTAAGTGGCTTTAAGCAAAACAAAAGGGGATTGACACCGGCTGGCGAACGGTGTTTTTTGCTTGGTAAACAGGGCTTTCGGGGAAAGAATTAGAGGCCCACTTTGGAAGATTAGTGTGAGTGTGAGTACGAGTGTGGGTGTGAGTGTGGGTGTGGGATTTTATACCGCAGCTACTGCTGTGCAATGCTCCACAATACCATCCCATAACGCGGCACGCGACTGCAAGGCCGCAATCACCTCCGCTTCGCACTCTTTCCACTTCTGCTCGTCGTCGCCGCAAAGCTCCTGCGTCATCGCCAGCGCCAATTCGCCGTGATGCCCGCCGTCCACTTCAATGTGGCGCTCGATGTAATACTGCATGATGTCCACCTTGTCGGGAAACTGACGTTTCATTTCTCGGATAAGCTGAAGAAACATGTCAGGAATGAGATCCTCACGACCAAACGTGAATACCGCCGCCATCACATGCGGCTTTCCGCTACGGATCACCCGGAACGTGTTCGCCACGAACTGACGTACACTCGCCGGAATCGAAACATCCTGTAACGCCTGATCGACCGAAACGCCTTGATTCAAGGCCTGCGTGAAAGCCTGGATCGTCTCTAAGGAACAGCCGGCTTGCCGCATGGCCTCAACATACAACTCGAAATGACTGACCCGCTTACCATGTGCATCCACATCGCTTTCTTCGCCGGTGACAATCTCATTGATCAAATACCTGGTCGCTGCATTTCCCTTCGGCATCCAAGGCACATCCACGCAGGTGAGCTCACGCTGCAGGGACTTCAACAAAGACATGAAGTCCCAAACCGCGAACACGTGGTGCTCCATGAAGACCTTCAGTTGATCCATCGAATGGATGGATGAATATACCGGGTGATCAACCAGTTTTTGACGATACGGCGCCATGGCCGTGCGGAGATGCTCTAAGCGGTGGGTATTCATAATGCTGGGATAACAAGTAACGGCAGGGATTGTTCAGCGGAATTTTTAAGTTAGTGTGAGTGCTGTGTGGGTGTGTAGGGCTTCGGACTACCGACTTACTTGCTCCCACTTTTCCCGGATATACTGCCCGAAAGGTTTTTCAGACACTGAGTTTTTTTCGATCTCGCCGCCGGAATGTACCTGGTTCTTGAACAGACTGTAGTCTTGCTGCGCCATGACCGGAATTCGGGCATCAAACGACGGATAATAGAACAACACCGCTGACAGCCGCTCGCCGCCCTGCGATACTACCCGGTGCAGCGGTGACCGGTATTCTCCATCGGTCAGTAACGAAAAATAATCTCCGCCATTGACCAGTAACGTCCCTGGCTCCGGAACCACGTCGTTCCATTCCTCTTCGTGCCACAACTGCAATCCGGTCACATGGTCCTGCTGAAGAATAAGGGTCAAAAATCCCCAATCGGTATGTGCGCTCGAGCCGATGCGGTCGTGCTGATGCGGGAAACGCTCATCCGCTGCGCTGTACGGAAAGTAATGGAACAGCCGCATGACGGAAATGGTGTCGCCGCTTTGGCAATACCCTCCAAGGTAATCCTCCGGCTTACCGTAACTCAACGAAAACGCCCGAGTCAGCGCTTCGGAAATACGAATCATGTCCGAGAAGAACGTTTCCATCTGCTGTTGCCATCCTTCCAACGCAGGCCATACGTTCGGACCTTGCATCGAATTTTCTGGCGTTCGCTCGTTCTTCCACGGATACCCGTAGGAGTACGCCTCTTTCACTTCCAACGCATCCGATCCACTCTCATCGCCCATGCCGATGTACCCACGAAGGAATCCCCCCTTCTCTACCGCACACTTCTGCTTCTCTTGGACCGGCAATGAAAAGTAACGTCGCATCTCCTGCTGAACCGCATCGGTATCGATGCCATGTCCTTTCAGGTAAAAGGCGCCGAAGGTCCGGCAGGCAGCATCGATGGACTGTGCAACGGATAGCCGTGCCGAAGGATCGGACGCTTCAAGAAAAGGCTTGATGTCTATGACAGGAAGTTTCATCGGGTACGTAGTGGATATCCAAAGATAAAGACACGATGCATCCGTTGGTTAATCCCGTATTTTTAATCCGTGAACGTACTCGACGGAATACTGCTTGTCATTCTGCTGATCGGACTGGTCCGGGGATTCCTGAACGGTTTCGTGTATGAGATTGCTCACCTGGGTGCCTTCTTCCTCGGGCTTTACGCCGGTCTGGAATTCGCCGATATGATCGCCCCGAAAGTAAGCGCCGTACTGCATTCCGGACCGAAAATCGTTCGGTATGTTTCTTTCTTTCTCGTCTTCGTCGCCATTTGGATCGGCGTCGTACTGCTGGGCAAACTCTTCGAAGGACTGGTTAAAGTCGCGCTGATGGGTCTGTTCAACAAAATCGCCGGCGCCCTGTTCGGCGCCCTGAAATACTGGATCGTCGCCAGCGTCCTCTTGCATTTCATCCATAAAGCGGATGCCAAATACCATTGGCTGTCACCGGATACCAAAGCCGAGTCGTGGCTCTATTACCCCATGATGAAAACCGGAAACTTCGTGCTGCCGGTCTTGTCCACCTTATAAATTATCCGTGGAGGATGGCCGCTACGCCCGGCAATTCTTTTCCTTCGAAATATTCGAGCAAAGCGCCACCGCCGGTAGATACGTAGGATACTTTTTCCGCAAAACCGAATTGATTCACGGCGGCTGCTGAATCGCCACCGCCAATGAGCGAATACGCGCCACCACCGGTCGCATCCGCAATGGCCTGCGCCACCGCCCGTGTACCGTGGGAAAATTTCTCCATTTCAAAAACACCCATCGGACCGTTCCAGAGTATCGTCTTGGAACGTGCGATGATGGTGCAAAACTCTTTCGTCGCTTCCGGACCGATATCCAAACCCATCCAACCCTCTTGGATGGACTCATTCGATGCGGTTGCCGTGTTGGCCTCTTTGTCGAATTTATCCCCGACCACGGAATCGACGGGCAAGATCAGTTTACAGCCGGATGCTTTGGCTTTTTCGAGAAGCGATGCGGCTAATTCCAATTTGTCTTCCTCCACCAGCGAATTACCAATGCGACCACCCATGGCCTTGAAAAAAGTATACGCCATGCCGCCGCCGATCAACAGGTAATCGGCTTTGTGCAAAAGGTTTTCAATGATCAGAATCTTGTCGCTGACCTTGGCGCCGCCCATGACAGCCGTGAAAGGCCGCTCCGCCTGCTCCATCACCTTCTTGGCGTTGTCCAGCTCAGCGGCCATCAAGTAACCGAAACACTTTTTATCCGGAAAGTAGCGGGCAATGACGGCCGTCGAAGCATGAGCACGGTGCGCCGTTCCGAAAGCATCGTTGACATACACGTCGCCATGATGCGACAAGGATTCCGCGAACGCTTCGTCTCCTTTTTCTTCCTGCTTGTAGAAACGGAGATTCTCCAACAGGAGTACTTCTCCGGGTTTCAATTCCTTGGACAAGCGAAACGAATCCTCGCTGATGCAATCGTCCGCGAATTTTACCGGCACTCCCAATAACTCCGCGGTACGCTGAACGGTATGCTTCAGGGTGAACTTCTGTACATCAAGCGATCCGTCTTCTTTCAATTTCTTGAGCGGGCGACCGAGGTGACTCATCAACACGATGCTTCCGCCGTCCGAAAGTATCTTGCGCAACGTGGGCAATGCCGCACGGATTCGACTGTCATCGGTGATCTGGAACGATTTGTCTAAGGGCACATTGAAGTCAACACGCACAAGAGCACGCTGCCCGGCGAATGAGATGGCATCCACGGTTTTCATCATGACACAAAAGTAAAAAAGGAGAGCGGGGTAATCTCAGCGTTCCACCACGACTTTTTCACGCGTATTGATCATTTCCGGCTTTAGACTGGCTCCAAGTCCGGGAACATCGTGCAGCGTAATGACGCCGCCTTTGCCGTAGGTCATTCCACCTGCTATCGGATCTTCGGTAAACATCAAGGGGGTATCGAAATCGACGAGGTCGATGTCGGGGTATGCCATCGTGAAATGAGCCGCAGCCGTGAATCCCAACCGCGATTCGAGGAATCCGCCGACTTGAATGATCCAGCCGGCTTCCTTGGCTTGGCGAGCGACTTGTTGGGCCCTGACCAGTCCGGCGGATTTGCCAAGTTTGATATTTACACCCCGACAAGCCCCCAACGAAATCAGCCGCTCGTGATCGGTACAGCAGGATTCGTCAGCCAGAATAGATATGTTGGTAGATTCCTGCACCGCCTTCAAATCGAGGAACTGCCAACGAGGCAAGGGTTCCTCGCAGTACTGCACATTCATGTTTTCGAGTTGGGGCAGCGCCAGTATGGCGCCTTCTTTGGTCCATCCTTGATTGGCATCGAGACGCAGCGGAATTTCGGGACCGATCGCTTTTCGAATAGCACGAACCCGTTCGATATCCTCCAGCGGATCTCCGCCCAGTTTCACTTTAATCACCTTGAATCCGTTCTCCACGATCAACTCCGCATCGTGAACCATCTTGGTACGATCCGAAAGACTGACGGTATAGTCCGTCATCAAGGGACGAATCTTTTCGCCTCCCAGAAAACGATACAGCGGCAATCCGGCACGCTGCGACAGAATATCGTGTAATGCGATATCCATAGCACTTTTGATACTGGAATTGCCATAGATCAATCGATCCATCCGGCGAAGCCACATCTCTGGATGGGCAGTATCCAGATCCAATAACTGTACAGCCAATTCCCGTCCCACAGACATGCAGGTTGCAATCGTCTCACCGTGAATGGTGCGGAACGGACTGCATTCTCCCCAACCGATGATTCCGTCTTGTGTTTCTATTTTCACCACCACGTTCTCGGCGTGGGTCAATGGTCCGAGTGAAATGATGAAGGGTTCTATCAAAGGAATCCGCAGCGGGATCAGCGTGATACGACGTATTCTCACAGCATGGTTTTAAGGATGCGTGAAAGTAAAATCGATACCTACGAAGCTGTTTCTAGTAGGAAAAAGTAATGAACAACGATTTCAAAAACCATTATCAGGGTAGTCCCCTGCTCTTGGTTTTGACTATTTGATTTCGGGAAGTGACTGCTGCACGTTGGCGATGATTCGTAGAGGTGCTCCACTGCCCTTTCCGATTTTCATCGGAAGTGCGATTACCCTTACCCCTTTAGCGGGAAGTCGGTCCAGATTCGCGACATTCTCAAAACCGGGAATGTTGTTGCCGCAAATGATCTGGTG
>CAYWDY010000016.1:0-11530 GCA_964455985.1 uncultured Flavobacteriales bacterium | reverse complement strand
CTTGAAATCCTTCGATTGTCCGTAGTCCATACTCGGCGTGTCCAACCCAACCGCTTTGATCTGACGTTTATCGACCAACCATTGTGCACATTCCGGTGCGATACCCGGAAAGTGAAGCAAAGGAATAGCCTGTACTCCGCGTTGAGCGGTTCCGAAGTACTTCTCACGGTCGGGATAAAATGCTCCATAGCCGGTTCGGAACAACACGATGGTGTGTGGCGGAATCGCTCCGTTGGTTTTTTCCCACGCTTCGATATCCGATACAGCGATAAGATAATCCCGGTCTTTCAACGCCCCGGCGGAAACATCCACCACGACGGCATCGCCCGTGAGATGATCGAGCGGAATCTCATCAACCGTCTGTTTGCCTTGGGCGAAATGGACGGGAGCGTCCAAATGGGTTCCGCCGTGCTCTGGAGCACAAACGGAATACGACGAATAGAAGTATCCTCCCGGCGTGATTCCCTCGGCATCGGTCTTATGTTCGAACCCGGTTGTATTGTTGGGCCAATACAACGTGGTGGAATCAAAAGGATGCGTGAGGTCTATCCACTTGGGCTCCTCCAGAATGATTACTTTTTCTTCTTTGCGCACACAGGAGGTCATCAGGACCAGGGTACAACCCATTAGAAAGGGCAGCTGACGTTTTAGGATGGTGTTCATAGGTCATTCAAAAATAGGATTTATTAGGTGATTCCGGGGCCTTGGTTTTATGTAATTTCAAGCATGCGTTTTCCCGTGCGATTACTGTTTCTGATCCCCTTACTGTCGCTGACTTCTTGCAGCGAAAAAAAGTCTGAGTCTGCTTCCAAGTCCGCCCCCGTATCCGTGGATGTCATCATCGCCACAGAGCAATCTGTTTCCAACCCTTTCGAATGCAACGGGTCGGTGCTAGCCGGCGAATCGGTCGAACTGCATGCCGAGGCTTCCGGTCGACTGATTCTTCTGAATATGAACGATGGAGGATCCGTTCGTAAAGGCGATCTCTTGGCGAAAGTGAACGATGCGGAATGGCAAGCCCAACTGCGTCAGCAATTGACTCAACTGGATCTGGCGAAAAAGAACAAAGCCCGTTTTGAAAAAATGATCAGCATCAACGGCGTCAACCAAGCGGACTACGATAATGCCATCAGCCAGGTCGCCGCTTTAGAAGCCGCAGTAGATATCACCAAAGCGCTGATTGAAAAATCGGAAGTGCGCGCTCCTTTTGATGGACGACTTGGCCTGCGGACGGTTAGTCCGGGAGCTTACGTCACGCCACAAACCGCTCTGGGCTCTATCCAGGAAAACGGTCCGGTGAAAATTGATTTCAACCTGCCGGAACAAATCTTATCACACGTAAAGATCGGATCAGAAATCACGGTGAAAGGTTCAGACGGAGTTTCACGTACGGCGACGATTCGTGCCTTGGATACTCAAATCAATCCCCAGACACGCAACGTGAAAGCGAGAGCGGTCTTGAAGCAAGGCACACTGACTCCGGGAGGATACGTAAATGTTTTCCTTGATGATCCGATGCGTGGGATTCTGGTTCCGACACAATGCGTCATCCCGGATGCCACCGGAAACAAAGTACTCCGTGTACAAGACGGAAAAGGCGTTTTTGTTCCGGTGAAAACAGGATCCAGGAACGATAAGGTCGTCGAAATCCAAGACGGTCTGCAGCCCGGTGATTCCATCGTGGTAGTCGGCGTTTTGTTCGTTCGTCCCAATTCTCCCGTGACCGTGCGTTCGGTAAAAGCGGTATCCCTTTAATCCGCTGCCCATTACCCTATGAACATTTCCGAACTTTCACTGAAACGACCGATCCTGGCTACGGTGATGAACTTGCTCATCATCCTGTTCGGTGTCATTGGTTACTCATACCTCGGGGTACGTGAATTTCCAGCGGTGGATCCGCCCGTGATCACCATCAACACGACCTATGCCGGAGCCAATGCCGATGTCGTGGAAAACCAAATCACAGAACCGCTCGAGAAAGCGATCAACGGTATTTCCGACATACGTACCATCACCTCTACCAGCTCCACGGGAACCAGCACCATCACCGTCGAATTCAACCTCAGCGCCGACCTGGAGGCAGCGGCAAATGACGTACGGGATAAAGTAGGCCAAGCAGTCAAGAACCTGCCGCAGGATATCGATGCGTTGCCCGTTGTAACCAAGTCGGATGCGAACAGTGATTTTATTCTGCTGCTGGCCCTGCGCAGTCCCACCAAAGGTTTGATGGAGTTGAGCGACTATGCCGAAAATGTTTTGCAGAATAAATTCCAAACGATCCCTGAAGTCAGTGGCGTGAACATCTACGGACTACGACGACCCGCCATGCGGATCTGGGTCGATCCAGACCGGTTGGATGCATATGGGCTCGCCTTTACGGATATCACCCGTGTTTTGGGGGAAGAAAATATAGAGTTGCCGTCCGGTAAGGTGTACGGGGAGAATACGGAAATGACGATCAAAACGGCTGGACGTTTCACCACAGAGAATGATTTCCGGAACATGATCCTTCGGGAGAGCGGGGATCAGATTGTGCGACTTGGCGATGTAGCTCGTGTGGAACTCGGCCCTGAACAGCTCGAACTGAGTTGGCGGCTGAACGGTGCACAAGGTGTCGCTATCGCCCTGGTACCTCAACCGGGGGCTAACTACATCCGCATCGCCGATGAATTTTACAAGCGGCTTGGGCAGATTCAAAAAGAGCAGTCCGACGATATCGTACTCGACCCCCTGATCGATGTCACCAAGAATGTTCGCCGCTCGCTCACCGAAGTGAAGGAAACCCTGTTGATCGCCTTCCTATTGGTCGTCTTGGTCATCCTTTTCTTCTTCCGCAACTGGACGATCGCCCTTCGTCCGTTGATTGACATTCCGATTTCTCTCATCGCCACGTTTGCTGTAATGGCGGCAGCCGGCTACTCCATCAATATCCTGACACTGTTGGGCATCGTGCTCGCGACCGGATTGGTGGTGGACGACGGCATCGTCGTTACGGAAAACATTTTCCGAAAACTAGAGCAGGGAATTCCCATCCGTAAGGCAGCACTCGATGGAAGCCGGGAGATTTTCTTTGCCATCATTTCGACGTCCATTACACTGGCCGTTGTCTTTCTTCCTGTAGTATTCTTGCAAGGATTCGTCGGTAGCCTTTTCCGGGAATTCGGCATCGTGGTAGCGGGCGCTGTGATCATCTCCGCCTTCGTATCGCTGACGATAACTCCTGTCCTCAATGTCCTGTTGCACCGAAATTCATCGGGACATGGAAAATTCTATGAGCGGACGGAGCCTTTCTTCCGCAGTATGGAGAACGGATACCGCCGTAGATTACAAGGCTTCCTTCACCGTAAGAAATTAGCCTGGCTGATCTTAGTAGCGTGTCTCGGAATCATTTATTTCGTCGGCAGCAATCTCCAAAGCGAACTCGCACCATTGGAGGATAAGAGTAGCATCCGCTTTTCCATTACCGGTCCGGAGGGTGCGAGCTACGGCTATATGACGCGAGCGGGAGAAGAACTCTCCGATTTCCTGTTGGATTCTATTCCCGAACGGGAATTCAATTTCATGTTGGTGCCCAGTGTATTTGCTACCGGAACCAATACCGGCTTCGGGAGGTTGGTGCTCGTGCAGCCGAATGAGCGTGTACGTACGCAATCCGAAATCGCGCGAGACATTGCCAAGAAAGCGACGCGCTTCAACGGGCTGCGCGTATTTCCCTTGGAAGACCAGACCATCTCTGTAGGCAATGCATCGCGCGGTCAGCTTCCCGTTCAGTTTGTATTGCAGAATATTGATTTTGAAAAGTTACGTTCTACCATTCCGCGTTTCTTGGAAGCGGCCCGATCGAATAAGACATTCCAAAATGTGGATGTCAATTTGAAATTCAACCGGCCGGAAGTGAATCTGAAAATAGACCGTATGCGCGCGCGTGAACTGGGATTATCCGTGCAAGATATCGCCGGCACCGTACAAAGCGCATTCAGCGGCCGACGTATCGCCTATTTCACGATGAAGGGAAAACAATATCCGGTAATGATGCAGGTGGACTTGGACAAGCGTAACAAGCCCGGGGATATCACCAATCTATCCATCCGTTCCGCTTCCGGCGAATTGGTTCCCCTTTCCTCAGTCGTCAGTTTTGAAACCTCTTCGAATCCTCCTACCCTCTATCATTTCAACCGATTCAAGTCCGCTACCATTTCCGCTTCCTTGGCAGAAGGAAAAACGATTGGCGACGGCATCGAGGTCATGCGCGACATCGCTGATACGTTGTTGGATGACTCATTCCGCACTTCGCTAAGTGGCCCGTCGCGTGATTTTGATGAAAGCGCCTCCAATGTCAGCACGGCTTTTCTGCTGGCGTTGCTGCTGATCTACTTGGTGCTTGCTGCGCAATTCGAGAGCTTCCGCGATCCGTTGACCATCATGATCACCGTTCCGTTGGCCCTGGCTGGCGCTTTACTCAGCCTTTGGATATTCGACCAGACGCTGAATATCTTCTCTCAGATCGGCATGATCATGCTGATCGGCCTCGTGACAAAAAACGGAATTCTTATTGTAGAATTCGCCAACCAGAAAAGAGACGAAGGGCTTCCCATCGGCGAAGCGATTCTGGCAGCGGCATCCCAACGCCTCCGACCTATTCTCATGACGACCTTGGCTACGACATTCGGTGCCTTACCGATTGCGTTGAGTCTCGGTGCTGCATCCACCAGCCGTATTCCGCTGGGAATCGTTGTCGTCGGAGGATTGCTCTTCTCCTTACTACTCACGCTATTCATCATTCCGGCCATGTATCTGATGATTTCCGGAAAACGCTCTAAGCCTCGTCAAGAATCATGAAACGACTCTGGATAATCGTGTGGGTCTTGATGAAGACCGTCACCTATGGCCAATCTTCGCTGAGCGTATCGCAAGCGCAGCAAATCGCGCTGGAGAACAACTACCAGGTTCAGATTGCCCGCAACGATGCGCTGGCAGCGCGCTATAATAATACGGCGGGTAATGCAGGCGCTTTGCCTACTGTTGACCTGTCCCTACGCGATCAAGAATCGAATACGGATATCGAACAGCGCTTTTCCAACGGAACGGTCATCACACGTAACGGCAATGCGTCGAACAGCTTGAGCGGGAATGCCTCCGTGGGATATGTATTATTCAACGGCTTCAAGATTCAAGCGACAAAAAAGAGATTGTCGTCGTTGCAGACGGCGGGCGAGCAACAACTGCTCGCTCAATTGCAGAGTACCGCTTGGAGTACGACGGTGAGGTATTTCGATATCGTTCGACAGAAGAGTTACCGAACAAGTCTCGAGAAAAGTCAGGAATACGCAATCAAGAAAATGGAAATCATCCGTCAACGCCGAGAAGTCGGTCTTGCGAATGATGCAGATCTTTTTCAGGCACAGATTGACGTGAATACCGCCGAACAGAATCTGGCCGAGCAGGATTTGCTGATCCGAAAAGCGGAAGTCGAATTGTCCGTGTTGATGAACGTACCGCCCGACTCGATCATGCCGTTGTCCGACTCGATCCAAATAGACCGTGGTATCCGTCTTGATTCGGTACAGCGATTCATTGACACCAATCCCGGTGTGCTGGCTGCACAAGCTCAACGCGAAGCCAGCGAGCAGATGGTGCGGGAAATTCGTTCGCAGCGATTACCCTCGCTTAAGCTGGACGGCGGTTATTCATACAGTCGTACCGTCAACGAGGCCGGATTCTCGCTGTTCAACCGTTTCAACGGACCTGCTGTCGGTGCGACGCTTCAGGTGCCACTCTACCGGGGAGGCTCGATTAAATCGCAGGAAAAAATCGCATCGCTCGATGCCAGCAATGCCCGGATCACCGAAGACCGTACACGTCAGCTGTTGGAGGCGGATGCGGTAACCGCCTTTGTCGCCTATCAGACTTCCTTAAGTCAATTGGATAATCAGGAAGAAAGTTACCGGCTGGCCGCTCAGGTCATGGATATCCAGCTGCAGCGGTACGGTATCGGACAAACGACCATTCTGGATCTACGGGCAGCGCAACTGTATTTTGAAGAAACCGCTGCTGCGTTGATCAAGGCCCGGTACATTGCGAAAGTGGCTGAGCTGGAATTACGGCGCCTTTCCGGTGCGATGCTCTTTTAATCGCGGGATTTAATCAGTCGGCTATAGCCGTATGCTGATCCATCGGACCATCGAACGATGTATACTCCGGCTGGCCAACCGCTCACATCCATTCGCGTATCCCGATCGTTGATCGTGTATTTACCCACTACCCTTCCTGAACTTTCAAAAACAGTCAGCTCGCGTATCGTATGGGTCGTCTTCCACGCGACGTATTGACTGGCCGGGTTGGGATATAATGAGAAGGTTGACGTACGGGCGGCGGCTTCTTGAGACAGTCCGGTGATGCCATCGCACAGACTCATCACAACGGAAGTGGTATCGCCCAAGGAATCAACGACTGTTCCTAAGGCCAGGTAGCAGGTGTCTTCCAGGATTTTCCAGTCGATGAATTCGAGATCCTGTCCGGGCAAGGGGAACGTCCATTGGTACTTGTATGTTCCGGAGGAATCGTAACAAAGCACAAAACCTTCTTTAGGAAAGGCAGGGTCTGTGCGAAAGGATCCGAAGGCCATCACATCTGCATTGCTTTTCAGAGCAATGCCTTGACCGATTTCATAAATTGTCAGAACAGAATCGTGGCGCTGTTGCCATAGGATTTGAAGGGTGGACGGATTCACCCGTAATAGGTCAATGTGGCTTCTGCTGTTGGCTTGATAGTCGGTTCCCGTCACACTGGCATAAACTCCTAGCGCAGGATCGTACAGCACATGTTGTTTCTCGTCGTACATGAACCCGTCGAATCCGCCGAAGGTGGAAAGATTACACGAGGGATTGAACAAAGAAAGTGCGCTTACGGTATTTCCTATCGCATTGGTGAGGTTATAGGCTCCGGTGAGATAGACTGCGTTACTATCGTTCACGGCGAGATCAGAAATGATGTCTCGTGCAGATAGCGCATCGAAATTGACATCGCACAGGAAGGCACCGGTGGAGTCAAGTCTCCGGTAAGCCATATTCCCCGAACTCGAATCCAAATGATCCACCGTGGAGGCGATAATGTGTTGGCCTAGGCGGTCTTTCCGGAGAAAGACATACTCCTGACTGACGGGAGATCCACTGAAATTATAAGCCCACAAGCCCGTACCTAACGTATCAAACAATGCGGCGTAACAACCGGAAGCCGCCAGTACTGAATCGGTGAAGGATCCTGCGAGTAGCACTTTATTACCATCCACTTCGACATTACCTGCCCGGTTTTCAGCGGTCGATATACTGGGGTAAATGAGAGCCAACCAGACTTCCTGCAGCTGGCTGTTCAACTTCCGGACATACGGATAGCTGGTTCCCAGGGTATCGAGATTTCCGGTGGTGTAATAGGATCCGCTGTCGCTCAGTACCGCATCGGTAACGGCGTAGGTAAAATTCTGGGTAACTGCCTGACCGTTTCCATCGAGGTCAACGAGTCCGTTTTGGGCTACAAGCAAAACGCCGTTCGGGTGCGGGATGAGTTTGATGGCGGGGGAAGGATGGGCGAAGGACCACGTTACCGGTGGTTGTGCCACAGTACGGCCGGTAAGGGTCGCCAAGAGGATAAAAACGGTTAATAGACAGGCTCGCACAAGTGGTAAATTTAGTGAAAATAAGGGATTTACCGGATTTGTAATCGGGTAGCTTTTCATCAGCCTATGATTACCCGTTTATCATCTCATTTCCGAAAATGAACGAGGGGATAATCGGATATTTGTTTATTATGTCTATTCCTCAAAAGCTCGTCCAAAAGCTCTTTCCGGATGCCCTGATTTGGGCAGCTTATTTTGCGTTACCGTTTTACTTTTTCCACGTAGAAAAATCACGCTTTAGTGACGCATCGTGGCTCCACTACCTACCGTTTGTCTCCTCTACCCTCTTATTAATGGCCATCTATTATGTGAATTACCACCTATTGATGCCGAGGTATTTCTTTCAGAAGAAATATATACAGTATTCCGGTTTTATCGTTTTGATTCTTCTCGCCTTGGTTTTGGTTCCTGAGATAGACCATCTCTTTCGTCATGCACCCAAAAAATTCACGACACTTCCCCATACATCCCGACCTGATTTCACCGGAATTAAAAAGATATTCTTTTTCAATTCATTCGAACTTGAAGCTTTCTTATCCGGAATTTTCATTTTACTGCTTTCCTCGTTTGTACGCTTGGCAAAACGTCTGAGAGAGTCTGAAGAAGAAAAACGCCGTGCAGAATTCTCATTCTTGAAGGCTCAGCTAAATCCCCATTTCCTTTTTAACACGCTGAACAGTATTTATTCCTTGGCCTACCGAAAATCAGAAGAAGCCCCCGCCGCGATTGTAAAATTATCCGGGTTAATGAGGTATCTCATCAGCGAAGCTCAACAGGAAAAAGTGCCTCTGGAAAAAGTACTGCAATCGATCCACGACTATGTGGAGCTTCAGAAGCTGCGGTGTCTAAATAATGTCATCATTGATTTTAAAATCGAAGGAAGCGTGGAAAATAAATCCGTGGCACCACTCCTTTTCCTCCCCTTCGTAGAAAATGCCTTCAAATACGGCGTCAACACGGATGTCGCCTCTACGATTACTATCCACTTCACCATTCACGGGGAGGTACTTGAATTACATGTCTCTAATGCCATTGTCAATCTGACGGACATCCCTTCCGAGCGCATCGGTATCGAGAACAGTCGCAAGCTGCTGGAACTATCTTATCCCGGACAATACGGTTTGAATATCAATACCCGAAACAATATCCATTACGTCGATTTAACCTTACAACTGACATGATCCGAGCCATTGCCATTGATGACGAGCCCTTGGCCATTGAAATCATAAAAGCCTTCAGCGCCAAGATCGACTACCTGAACCTTGAGCGTACGTTCACGTCCTCTACTGAAGCACTTCGTTTCCTCAAGAAGTTTCCTGTTGATTTGTTGTTTCTCGATATCCATATGCCTTCTCTTTCCGGCATCGAATTATTGAAGAGCATCCCGCAATCCGTGATGGTCATCTTCACTACTGCGCATCGCGAATTTGCCGTAGAGAGTTACGAATTACGCGCAATCGATTACCTGCTAAAGCCTATCGAGGAATGTAGGTTTGTCAGTGCCGTTCAACGAGCTAAAGAATACTATGATTTCCATTTCAAGGCCTCTGGTTCCACGGAACAGGAAAAGAGCATTTTTATTCGAGCTGATTACAGTCTTGTCAAAGTAGTATTATCCGAAATCGAATACATCGAGGGGTTAGGGGATTATTTGAAAATCCATTTGCCCGGTAAGAAACCTGTCGTGGTCAGAATGACCATGAAAACCATCTTGGAAAAATTACCGTCAGGCGATTTCATACGTGTACATCGATCCTTCATTGTTCCCGTCTCCAAAGTGGAAAGTGTTCGGAATAAAGTGATCCATATCGGAGACGCTTCGATTCCTATTGGCGCATCCTTTGAAGAGGCCTTCCAGGAGAAAATGCTCCGCCGGAACGATGCCTGATTACATGGCCGTTTTCGTTATATTTACGTATCCTGAATCATACTGCCATGAGAAATTTAATCCTTTTGGCTTTTGTGCTGCTCTTTTCCCTAGCACATAAAGTAAAAGCCCAAGACACCTTTTATGATATTGACAGCATCCAACGGATAGATATCTTCTTTACTGCATCGAACTGGGATTCTATTCTGGACGCTAACGTTGCTAGTGAAACCTACTATGCGGCAGATCAGGTAATCATCAACGGGGTATTCTTTTTTGATGTTGGGGTGAAGTACAAAGGCAATAGCTCGTACAGTCCCACGCGAGCCAAAAATCCGTTTCATCTTAAACTGGATTACTTGCTTGATCAGAATTACCAAGGTCACGAAGACATAAAATTGGGCAACTGCTTTAGCGATGCCTCCATGATCCGTGAGGTTTCTACCTACAAGATCCTTCGGCAGTACATGGATGGACCACGATGTAATTTTGCCGAAGTCTATATCAACGGATCCTATTGGGGATTATACACCAATTCGGAGGATGTAGGCAACAGCTTCGTCGAAAACCATTACTACGGTTCGTGCGGGACTTTCATCAAATGCAACCCTACGAGTACCGCACCGGGATCACAGGGAAGCGGCTTGTTTTATATTTCTCCCGACTCCACTCAGTACTTTACCCAGTATGAAATCCAATCGGACTACGGATGGACGGATTTGGTCAATTTGTGTGACACCGTAAATAACCATCCGGGGCTGATCAATGATATTTTCGATGTGGATCGCGCCTTGTGGATGTTCGCCTACAACAACGTGCTGGTCAACCTCGACAGTTACTCCGGTGCCATCCGACAGAATTACTACCTGTATCGAAACCACCAAAACCAATGGATTCCTACCGTTTGGGACCTAAATCAGAATTACGGCAGTTTCATTAATAACGGTATATCACAGCTGTCCTTTGCACAAATGCAAACCATGACTCCCGACTTGCATTTCAACGATGGAGGTTGGCCACTGATCAAGGGATTGCTCGGTGATTCCATGTACAGGCGGATGTATCTCGCTCACATGCGGACCATCAACAACGAGAATTACTTGAACGCCGACTATAAGGTACTGGTTGACTCCTTGCGGTTACAAATTGATCCGCTGGTGCAGACCGACCCTCATCTGCTTACCACGCTCGCTCAGTATCAGACTGCCCTGACAGCCACCGGAAACGGCAATGGGGCAGCCGGTGTATATTCTCTGATGGATGCACGAGCGAACTATCTGAATACCCATCCGCTGCTTACTCCTACAGCCCCCACGATTTCTAATGTGACTCCGATACCGGGAGCACCTGCTTACATGGATCCGGTCATCATCCAGGCTCGTGTTTCCAATGAAACGGCTGGCAGCGTATGGGCCGGTTATCGCGTCCGAAAATCAGATCGATTCTACCGTATACCTTTATACGATGATGGCATGCACGGTGATTCAGCAGCGGGAGATCATATCTATGCGAATTCGATCTACGCATCTTCGTTGAAGATCCAGTATTATATCTACGCCGAGAACAGCAACGCAGGCATGTTTTCTCCTGAACGGGCCGAACATGAATTTTACACCATCACCCCAACACTACCTTTTGCCGGTGGAGGTGATATCGTATTGAATGAAGTGATGGCCGACAACGCCAGCATCATCACGAACGAAGAATGCAAGTTCCGGGATTGGATAGAACTTTATAATCGAACCAATCAACCTTTGGCCCTGGGTAATCTTTACCTGAGCGACAATCCGGCAGACCTGCTGAAGTGGAAGTTCCCCGCATCATCGATAATACAACCCCAAGAACATCTGTTGGTCTGGGCGGACGATAATGATAATACCTGGGTGGACTTGCACGCAAACTTCAATCTTAGTTCAGCGGTCGACCGTATATTCCTCTCTGACAGCTTGGGGAATATCCTGGACAGTGTATCTTGGATAAGCCAGACGTCG
>CAYWDY010000015.1:7875-17854 GCA_964455985.1 uncultured Flavobacteriales bacterium | reverse complement strand
ATCGACAATATTACCGTCGGCATCGAACTTTTTAAAGGATTCATTGATGGTAACCGGTTTCCCGTTCACCATCTTGGTAGTAGTCACCCGGGCTGATTTAATCCGGTTCTTTTTGACATCCTTTTTACTTTGTGCATGGGACACCCCGGAGACTAAAAGTACAGCCGTGAGAGCAAGTAGAATTCGGCGTAGCATGGATCAGCGTTTACTGTAGATGATGATATCGGGTGCGGTCACTTCACTGCGGTTCTCGTCAATAGTAACGGTAACGAAGATGGGAACCTTAGGTAGAATCTCAATAGTCTGGTCTTTCAAACCCGCAGGATCCTTGGAGTAACAAAACAGCTTGTAGGTACCCTTGCGCAGTCCGCTGAAGCGATAGGTGCCATCATAACTGGTGGTGTAGTCGTCGTCATAAGTCGAGTGATCACCGCCATAGATGATAAAAACATCCTCATCTACCCCTTCTACCGTATCCACCACTGTCATCAAAGAGGGATCGTACTCATAAACCAGGACTCTGCCCAAAATGGAAGAGGTTCCGCCCTCGCCTGGTTCTTTCTCACACGAGTAGAGTGTGAAGCCCGCAGAAAGTAAACCGATGCAAATGAAAATCCTTAGAAACATATGGGTGAATGGTTGGGACAAAAATCGCATTTCTTTTCGGGTATACAGCAGTGATTTGTCAGTCAAAGCGTGATTTACGAAAATCAGTAAAAAATGTTATCCACTGCTGTTAAAAAAGAAGACCGGCCTCAGGCAATCAGAGATGGTTACACAACTTCCTAAAGGCTGATTATCAAATATTTGAGATTAAGGCGGGTTTAAGTACCTTTACCCTACTATGAAAAACAAGCTTTCGATCCGAGCTGACTTGGACATATTGGATTCCGTGGAAGAATTGAATGATTCGGAAAGAGCGCTTGTCCAAGCCGCACGGGAAATGACCAAAACGGCGTATGCCCCCTATTCTCACTTTCATGTTGGCGCAGCCTTGGTGCTGGAAGACGGCACCGTGGTGACCGGTAATAATCAGGAGAATGCATCCTATACGTTGGGGCTCTGCGCCGAACGCGTCGCATTATTTGCTGCCGGATCACATCATCCGGGCAAGAAAGTAAAGGCCATTGCCATTACCGCGCACTCCGAGGAATTCAAAATCGATCGGCCCATCGCTCCGTGCGGTGCTTGCAGACAAGTCATTGCGGAATACGAACACCTGCATAAGCACCCGATTCGTCTGATACTTACCGGAAATTCCGGACAGGTTTGGATTGCTGAATCGATCAAAGACCTCCTCCCCCTTCAATTCACGTCGGACGATCTGAAATCCTGAGTACATGTCGGCCGTAATTCGCCTTTACATACTTACCCTCCTCTTCGGGATGATTCTTTTCTTGAGCGGCTTGCCACGTGCTTCAGCACAAGTAAGCGTCAAGGACTCCGTCATCAAATTCACGTTTGTTTCCATCACGGGACAAATCACTGCACCGGGCGGAGACCTGGCCGATGAATTCGGAACCAATTACAGCATCGGGCTGCAAGGTTTTCGTAAATGGAAGAACCAATGGATGCTCGGTTTACAAGCAGACTTTCTGTTTGGCGAGCAGGTGAAAGAAAACGGCTTCTTGGTTGACTTCGCTACATCCCGAGGATATATCATCAACCAACAGGGAACGTACGGCAATGTATTACTCTACGAACGAGGCTGGCGGGCAGAGCTGCGTGTGGGCAGATGCTTCCCTTGGTTGGGCCCCAATGATAACAGCGGCTGGGTCTTCATGGCCGGAGCCGGTTTCCTGCAACATAAGATCCGAATTGAAAGTCAGGGAGACGATATCCCCTATCTTGAAAATGAATACGTGCGCGGCTACGACCGTCTCTCCAACGGCCCTTGCGTGTCTGCCTTCACCGGCTATTACAACTTGGGGAACCGGCGTCGTATCAACTTTTTCGCCGGGGTGGAATTCACGACAGCCTTCACCCGAAACCAACGGGGTTTCAACTTTGATACACGTCTGGCAGATAACACCCTCCGGACCGACCAGTTATGGGGACTCCGTGCCGGCTGGATTATCCCCCTGTACAAGAAGATACCCAACACCTATTATTTCAATTGATCCGTGAAGGCCTTGTATGATTGGGCGATCCGCCTGTACGGAGTAGCTATACATGCTGCAGCACTAGCCGGAAACTCCAAGGCCAAGGCATGGGTCAAAGGCCGTTCGGACTGGCAACGCAAGATGACTGAGCGAATGGGGACACGGACGTCAAGTGTATGGTTCCATTGCGCTTCGCTCGGAGAATTCGAACAGGGAAGACCGCTGATAGAAGCCTACCGGAAACTGCATCCCCATGAATTCCTGGTATTGACCTTTTTCTCTCCCTCCGGCTTTGAGGTGAGGAAAGACTACACGGGTGTTGATGCCGTATTCTACCTTCCACTGGACAGCTACTCCAATGCTTGCCGGTTCCTCGATATAGTGCAGCCGAAAAAAGTGTTTTTCATCAAGTATGAATACTGGTTCAACGTATTGCGTGATTGTCACAAGCGCTCTATTCCGGTGTATCTGATATCATCCATCTTCCGGGAAAACCAGTGGTTTTTCCGACCGTGGGCTAAGTCCTTCTTGCAAGAGCTGAAACGCGTCAGCCGATTCTTCGTGCAAGACCCTGATTCTGAAAAGTGGCTGAAGCAGCATGGCATAACTCAGGTAACCGTAAGCGGAGATACGCGCTTCGACCGGGTGATTGCGACAGCTGCAGCAAAGACAATTCACGAGTCCATTGCCACGTGGGCAGCTGAAAGATCCATCATAGTGGCCGGCAGCACCTGGGGAGCGGACGAGGAAATTCTGCTGTCAGCGATGAGCAGATTCCATAGAACACATTCCCTGATACTTGTACCCCATGAAGTTACACCGGAACATTTGAAGGAGTTAGCTGGAAAACTGGACCAGCTGGGCCTTACTAAAGAAACCGTCTTTTATTCCTCCATCGATGGAGTCATTCCGGAAAAGTTCCGCATTCTGGTCATCGACAGAATCGGTCTATTGTCGAGCTTGTACCGATACGGAAAGATCGCTTATATCGGCGGAGGGTTTGGAGCCGGCATTCACAATACGCTGGAAGCTGCCGTCTATGGTATTCCGGTCGTATTCGGTCCCAAATACGAAGCTTTTCGGGAAGCCAAGGAATTATTGGCCTTCGGAGCCGCCTTCAGCGTTCGAAATCAAGCAGAATGGGAATCGGTATCATCCATGTTGTTGAACGAAGATTCGGTCGCACGATCAAGCGGTGAAGCTGCTCAACGATATGTACTGGAAAACCAAGGAGCGACACAAAGAATACTGGATTGTATATGAAACGCGTCTTCGAGAGGGCAATGCCGGCCGCTTTATTCCGTTGATATCGAAGGGCAACTCCGGACTTACGCGGAATTCATACCAAATCCACAGAGCGTTGCTGATATTTGTGAATCTCATCATCCTTACCTCTTATTCAACATGAGTAAAATCGTTAAAATCGTACTGGCTTTGGCCGTTTTAGGAATCATCGGCGGTATCTACGCCTACATGGAATTCAACCGCAAGCCGGCCAGCACCAGTGAGAAAGAATCCATCGGACGTTTTATGGCTGACAGTCTGGCGGAAACCTTTGAAACCAATGACTCCATCGCCACCTTGGAATATGCCGGAAAAATAGTTGAGCTTGAAGGCGTAGTCGAAGAAGCCACGAATGATGGTGGTGTCATGCGGATCCGCCTTAAAGGCAGTGAGATGTCCAATGTCATTTGCCAATTGGAAGGAACAGACTCCACGCAACTCGGCCAGTTCAAACCCGGTGCCACAGTCTGTCTCAAGGGTCAATGCAATACGTATCAAAAAGTGGAAATGCTTCCCGGAGGAGACTTATTGCTTAGCAATTGTGTACTCACCGATTACCGCAAATAAACCATCACCTCTAAACGAAAACAACATCTATGAAAAAAGTCGTTTTACTTTCCTTGGCACTCTTTACGCTTGGCGCCAAGGCCGACCCCAAATTCTTCACCAAAAAAGGCAAGGTCAGTTTTGACGCCACCACGCCAACGTCGCCCGAAATGATTCGGGGCAATAACGACAACGCCCTGAGTGTCATTGATGCGGGCACCGGCGCCATGCAGTTCATGATTTCCATGACAGCGTTCAACTTCGAAAAAGCCTTAATGGGCGAGCACTTCCACGAGAACTATGTGGAATCAGAGAAATACCCGAAGTGTGAATTCAAAGGAACAGTCACCAACATGAAGGACGTTAATCTTTCCAAAGACGGCACCTACCCGGTTAATGTGAAAGGCACGATGACTTTGCATGGCGTGACCAAGGAAGTCAGCGCCACCGGATCCCTTACGACCAAAGGCGGAGGAATTATTTCCGGAAAATCCGATTTCAAAATCTTGTTAAGCGATTTCAACGTGGAAATTCCCAGCCTGGTCGCCGACAAAGTAGCCAAAGAAGCCAAGATCAAAGTTGATGTGGCCTATGAGCCGTTGAAAAAATAATAACGCCCATTTTCCTACCGCCCGCTATGCAGTACTAGATCTGTGTAGCGGGCGGTTCTTTTTTCAGGAGTTTGTAGCTGAAGGGGAAAAGCTGCTACGCTCAAGAGAACCAAGGTAGCGCATCCAGGCAGAAAATATCGGATACTGAGGACAGCATCAGAATTGCTACTATCATCGCAAACCGAGGAAAGTAGTACTGCATATCCCACATCGGATTCGATGCACTGAAGACAAAAGCCACCGCTAGGAGATCCAGTCCCAAGAAAATAGCGGCCATCTGTTTCCAAAGGCCTAATACCAACAATACGCCGCCACACATTTCCACAATCGAGGACAAGGTGAGTAGCCCACGAAGAAAGGGGCGAGATAACATTCCGTTATGAAAAGAACCATCAAATGCTTCTGCGGCATTCGTAATACCGACCTTGAATAGTTTGTCATACCCCTGAAAAAAGAACAATATACCGGCCGTAGCACGAAGTAGCAGCCAACCTACAGCTTGAGTGTATTCTATTTCCATAGACCTTTAACCTGTCATCCATGGGGGCGACAACACGTCGCGGTATCCGTATTGAAGCCCCGGTAAATCAACAATATCGCCACGACAACGGCTAACCAGGAAGAACCTTTCTCAACCCAGCGACTGATTTTTGGTCCAAACCAATGACCAGCATACGAGACGGTAATCATGGCGGGCCAAGTACCCAAGCCAAAAGCCAGCATGTATAACGCCCCCTCCCCGACTTCAGCCGTAGTAGCCGCTGCCACCATGGCGAGATAAACGAATCCGCAGGGAAGCAATCCGTTCAACAGACCAAAGAACCAGGGCGTCCACCTGCTCTTGCTCCCGAATATACGCTTGAATCCCTGCTTGACACTTGCAGTCCAGCGGTTTAATGCGGAGGTTGCGCCCAAAGGCATCGAAGTTGTTTTGGACAATACTGCCGTTACCAGCAATAGCCCCCCTGCCGAAATAGAGAGCGTTCGCTGCCAGCCCGATAAGAGAAAAACATGTCCGATACTACCAGCCAATGCACCTATAGACATATACGTCAGCAGACGACCGATGGAATAACTGATACGACCGTAAAACCCTCCACCGGAGTGGGTAGCCGCGGCCATGGCTAAAGGTCCGCACATCCCTATACAATGAAAGCTACCTAAAAATCCTATCGTTAAAGCGGTCCAGATCATGATCAATCCACCCAGATTTTTTCTTCCTGATACATCTTCACTTTACCGTCTGACCACTCAATCATCACCTTCCAATTACCCGGCTTGATATCTTTCAGGGAAACCTCCTGTACACCGTTTTCATTGGGAGAAAGCTGAACATCGAAATCAAGCCTTGCGTTATCTGGCCTGAAAAACCTCGCCGTTCCTGACCAATCGCTACCGGATGGAAATTGCATCGACAATAATCCTTGGTGCTGGCCGAATCTAATCTGCCTTGCTCCAGCCATTGCATTTTGTTGCTGATCGATCCTTTCCTGGTATTTTATTTCGTTCTCATAATAGTTATCGCTTACCAGATCTACTTTCTCCTCCGAACAAAGAAAAACTAACCGAAGGATGAAAGCCACAAACAGCAAAGCCACTACTGTAATCCCTATTCCCAAATTGATTTTCATATCATCGTTTTTTATAAGGTCCCATAAAATTAGTCTCCACTTCGTCCATGATTTTTCCAGACGAACGCACCTCCACCGTCAACGGTGTCTTGATCCCCTTCAGGTATTGCAGGGGCATGATGACAAACAACGTAGCATCTACCATGGAATCTTGTTGCAGCGTTGTCAGCCCATTACCGACAAAGCGGATTTCCGACCCCACTGGATTTCCTTGGATGACCAACTCCAGCGGCAAATCATGAAAGGTCTTGTTGACAATTTGAAGATTGTATAAATTACTTATTCGACCGCTCCCGGCATCCTGATACAGTTGACCTGGCGTACGCAACAAAGTAGTTTCAACATCGCTACGAAAAGACAAGAGCGTTACCAATACAGAAAGGAGCACCAACAGCAAGACGGAATATCCGATGATACGTGGCGTGACACGGAATTTCTCTTTGTTAGCAATGGCATTCTCGCTAGCATAGCGTATCAAACCTTTGTTGAATCCAACTTTTTCCATGATATGATCGCAGGCATCGATACACGCCGTACAATTCACGCATTCCAACTGGGTGCCGTTGCGGATATCGATACCGGTCGGGCATACATCCACACACTGGTGGCAATCGACGCAGTCACCGATCTTTCGCTCCGTATCACGATGCAATTTACCCCGCGGCTCTCCCCTTTTATAGTCGTAAGCAATGACCATCGAATTGCGATCCAACAGAACCCCCTGCAATCGTCCGTAGGGACAAACGACCAGACAAGCCTGCTCCCGAAAACGTGCATACACCCCGTAGAACACACCTGTGAAAGCAGCCAGGGCAAAAAAACCTCCTGCGTGTGCTACCGGACCTTCCTTAACCAGCATTTCCAAGCGGTCAATGCCTATGATGTAAGCCAACAGCGTATTGGCTATCAGAAAGGAGAGTATAAAGAAAAGGAAATGCTTAAAAGTCTTTTTCATCACCTTCCCGGTATTCCACGCTGATGCCGCCAATAGTTTCTGCTGCTGTGCATCACCTTCGATCCAATACTCGATTTTCCGGAAGACCATTTCCATAAAGATGGTTTGGGGACAGGCCCATCCGCACCAGACACGACCGAAGATGGATGTAAAAAGGATGATGAATACGAAAAAGGTCAGCATGGCCAAGACAAAGAGAAAGAAATCCTGTGGCCAGAAAAGGACTCCGAACAAGACGAATTTACGCTCTAGGATATTGAATAGCATGAACGGATGACCATTCCACGTCATAAAAGGTCCACTGAAAAGCAGCGTGAGCAGAACAAGACTCACTACACCTCGCTTGGTGTAAAATCCTCCCGTCGGTTTTTTAGGATAAATCCAACGTCGCTTACCCTCTTTGGAAATGGTAGCTACGCTGTCCCGAAAGGAATCGGATGGCAAGGCATGGTCCATACAAATCCATCAACTCTTTTTCAATATCGTGTCGAGCGGAGCTGCCGCTGTGGAATCGACAGGTGCAGGATTAGCCACCCAAAGGTCACCTTGCGGAGCTTTGGCGTCGGTAGGATGAGTACCCTCGAGGGTAAGTACATAACTGGCTACTTCCTGAATCTGCTTCGGAGAAAGCTGAGATTTCCAAGAAATCATCCCTTTGGCCGGAACACCATTCGTCACCGTGGCGAACACATTCTTAATACCGCCACCGTGGATCCAATATTCATCCGTCAGATTAGGCCCGACATTACCACCGCCATCGGAACGGTGACAAGCCACGCAGTTCTTTTCAAAGATACCTTTACCTTCAGCAAGGCCTGAAGCGTCCTTTATTACTACGACATTATCCACGGTTACGAATGCTGCGCTTCTGGCCATCAACTCCTCCCGCTGACGGGCTGCTTCCTTTATCTGTTCATCATATTCAGCCAACTGAAGCTTTCCGGTGCCTGACAAATGGTAACTGAACAAATAGAAAAACGCAAATAGTATAGTAAACACGAATCCCCATTTCCACCAAGGAGGCAATTGATTATCCAATTCACGAATACCGTCATAATCATGATCAAGCATGACATCTCGCTCGCGTTCAATCGGAACAGCGCGTGTCAGGGACTGCATCCAACTACCCCACAATGAAGGCTTTTCCTCTTTTGCTTGTTCGATGACCGTCTCTTTCGCATGCTTCGCAGTCTTATCTTCCAACGCAAGAGTAAGTACACTGATTGCCTTGGACAGCGTCAACAAAACTGCCACGACAATCATACCCAGCACGAGCCACAGGTAAAAGGAAGGCTCAAATACGATTTCAGGTAATCGGAAAGGCACTTGCTTTGATACATTTTCTGCTTGGGAGAAAGCCTGAGCAGTGCCGGCAATCCATGCGATGGCCAGCAGTAGTGTAAATCGATAGGTTCTGATTTTCATAAACCTTTGTTTTGAGTTATAGCCGATTCTTTGTCCGTATTGGTGGTGTCATGTAGTGGCATTTCGCTCATGTGATTAATCCAACGACTGTCAGCCTTCCACAGATACAACAACGTGATCACAAAAAAGAGGAAGAATACGATGAGCAGGAACATCGGATAATTCGCGATGCCTTCCATTCCCTTAAAATAATTCTTGAACATGGCGATTATTGTTCAGCGGTTGTCTTGACATGGATATCCTTACCGAGTCGCTGCAAATAGGCGATCAAGGCGATGAGTTCCGTGTTGGAAGGCGTTTGTATTCCTTCCTTGGCTAAGCCTGCAGCGATTCCATCGGCCTGAAGGGTCAAATCGGCATTGGCTTTGTCGGCGTAGCCATTCTCATATGGAACACCCAACGATTGCATAACCTTGATCTTGGTTGGTGTCGTGGTGATATCCAATTCCTTTTCGGCCAGGAAGGCATAGGGCGGCATGATAGACCCCGGTGACATGGTAGTGGGATCAATCATGTGGTTATAATGCCACGAGTCAGGATACCTGCCACCCTCGCGAGCGAGATCCGGCCCGGTGCGCTTGGAACCCCACTGAAATGGGTGGTCATAGACAAACTCCCCGGCTTTGGAGTACTCACCATAGCGTTCGGTTTCCGAGCGGAAAGGACGGACCATTTGGGAATGGCAGGTGTAACAACCTTCCCGTATATAGATGTCACGCCCTTGCAACTCCAACGGCGTGTAAGGCTTGACGCTTGCGATGGTCGGTATGTTGGATTTCACCGTCAACATGGGTACGATCTCCACCAATCCGCCAATAAGTATCAGAACAAGGCTGAACAATAGCATTTGTACCGGTCTGCGTTCGATCCAACGGTGCCAGTGGCCGTGACTTTCCACTGCTGGTTTCTCCAATGCCGGGGCCTCGGCCTCTTCATCGGCCAGAAAACTGCCGGCAGCAGCCGTCTTATAGAGGTTATACACCATGACTAAAGCACCGAGTATGAATAGAGTTCCGCCTACCACCCGTAACTTGTACATAGGCAGGATCTGCACCACGGTCTCCAGGAAATTCGGATACTTCAAGACACCTTCCGGTGTGAACTGCTTCCACATCAGACTTTGGGTGAATCCTGCCCAATACATTGGAATGGCATAAAAGAGAATGGCCAATGTGGCAATCCAGAAGTGGAAATTAGCCAGCTTTTTAGAGTGCAATTCGGTACGGTATAACCGGGGAATCAGCCAATACAGGATACCGAAGGTCAACATGCCATTCCAGCCCAAGCCTCCTACGTGTACGTGAGCGATGGTCCAGTCGGTGAAATGCGAAATCGCATTTACGTTTTTCAATGACAACATCGGACCTTCGAAGGTGGCCATTCCGTAGGCAGTTACTGCAACAACCATGAATTTCAACACCGGAT
>CAYWDY010000015.1:3113-7865 GCA_964455985.1 uncultured Flavobacteriales bacterium | reverse complement strand
TCGAACGCGATCCCAGGCTCCTCGCAAAGTAAGTAGGCCATTAATCATGCCTCCCCATGAAGGCGCAATCAGCATGATGGAGAAAACCACACCCAGGGATTGAGCCCAATCGGGCAATGAAGTGTACAACAAATGGTGAGGCCCCGCCCAGATATAAATAAAGATGAGCGCCCAGAAGTGGATGATGGATAGCTTATACGAATAGACCGGACGCTCTGCCGCCTTGGGCATGAAATAATACATCAGTCCCAGGTATGGGGTCGTTAAGAAGAAGGCCACAGCGTTATGCCCATACCACCATTGCACTAAAGCATCCTGGACGCCCGCAAAGATGGAATAGCTTTTGAGCAGACTGATGGGCAAAGCCAACGAATTGACGATATGCAGTACAGCCACCGTCACCACAGTAGCGATGTAAAACCACACGGCCACATAGAGGTGGCGTTCACGGCGACGAATTATGGTGCCGAACATATTCACAGCAAAGACAACCCAAACCAATGCTATCAGGATATCAATGGGCCACTCCAATTCGGCGTATTCTTTACTGGTAGTTATCCCAAGGGGCAGTGTAACCGCCGCCAGCACGATGATTAGCTGCCAACCCCAGAAATGAACACGGGACAGTGCATCGCTGAACATTCGTGCCTTAAGTAAGCGTTGCAACGAGGAATAGACACCCATGAATATACCGTTACCTACAAAGGCAAAAATGACCGCATTCGTATGGAGTGGTCGTAACCGACCGAAGGAAAAGAACGGGGCTAGATTAAACTGAGGACTGGTCAATTGCAAGGCGACCCATAGTCCTACGATAAAGCCGACTACCCCCCACACTACCGTAGCAATGGCAAAGTGTCGGACTATGGTATTGTCGTATTTAAATTTCTCCGTGATCATATAGTTGGTGTTGAGGAATTGGCTGGGGAATCAACTGGCTGTCCGGGAACTGAAGAAACCGGCTCTTCATCGAACAACATGCGTACAGAAGGCGTGAAATCATCTTCGAATTGGCCGTCTCTGACGCTCCAGATGAACGCCACCAGAAAAACCACGGCTAATAATAGACTGAATAGGATCAGTAGAAAGATGACGCTCATACAAGCTCCATGAGGATTCTGTCCAAATGTACCTGACGTCTATCAGGTGGAAATTGACACCGATCATCCGGATAGATGACTTTTGTCATGTAAATTCCTACATGCATCCGATCCACTTCAACGACTGATCTGACGGGCACTCCAACCCGACATTCCAGTGGTAAATCCAATGATAGTGGCCGTGCTCAGGGGCATCAAAATGGCTGCAATTACCGGTGAAAGAGTTCCTTGAACCGCAAACCAACACCCGATCACATTATAAACAAGAGCGATTATAAAGCTAGCGAGGATGATATAACGACTGCTCCGAGCCACTTGCATGATGTGAGCCAAACGGCTAACCCGGTCGCCAGCCAATATTCCGTCACAAGCCGGTGAAAAGCTATTGATATCGTCCGATACCGTGATCCCTACATCAGCTTGTTTTAGGGCTCCGGCATCATTTAATCCATCACCTACCATCAGTACGTTTCTTCCCTCCTCTTGTAAACGCTGAATAGCCTGTAATTTCTGCTCTGGACGCTGTTGAAATGAAAGACGTGCCTGGGGACCGAATATTATCTGCAATCGGCTACGCTCATGATCATTATCACCGGATAAAACCAAGATTTGAATTCCCCGTCGAACTAATTCAGCCGCTAAGCCGTCCAATCCGTTACGGTATTTATTCTTAATGGCAAATCGACCAACCGATTCGCCATCCCTCTTGATGAAGACCATTGTTCGCTCTTCGTCGCCAAGAAGCATGGGTTCGCCTACGAATCCGGATGAACCGATCAAAAAACGATTTCCATGGACTACACCAGATATACCCTTACCGGGAATCTCAACATAGTCCAAAACAGGATGAACCGCGCCCGGACCAAGTTCACGTAAGAGGAGACGGCTAAGAGGATGTAAGCTATGCGCTGTTATCGACCGTAATTCTTCCTTCAATCCATCTGTTAAAGGCTCACCTTCATAGTTTAATTCAGCGTCAGTGTTCAGGGTTAGCGTACCGGTCTTGTCAAAAACGACGGTATCTATTTTTGCCAGTTTTTCAATTACCGGATAACCCCTTAGATAAAAATCGTGATTCCCAAAAAATCGAAGGATATTTCCGAGCGTGAAGGGCGAGGAAATCGCCAAGGCGCAAGGACATGCAATGATCAATACAGCGGTAAAGGCATTCCATCCTCTAAGATTTTCTCCACGAAAGATCCAAAATGACAATGCGAGGAGGGCAACACTGAAAATGACCATCGTAAAGTAATGGCTGATTCGGTTGACCAATTGTTCAAAGGGCGCTTTTTCATCTTTTTTCAGATAGCGATTGTCGTTCCAAAGCTGGGTAAGGTAACTTTGCGACACCTCTTTCACGATTTTCAAAGCAATAATGGTCCCCTTCTGACGTCCACCGGCATAAATAAGGTCCCCCACCGTTCTATTGATGGGAAAAGATTCACCCGTTACAAAACTGTAATCGATGGATGCGCTTCCATCGATCAAAATGGCATCAGCAGGAATCACCTCTTCATTCCGTACTTGTATCACATCACCTGTCTTCAAGTCGGAGAGCGGTATAGATACGGAACCACCATTCCGTTTGCACATGACGGATACCGGAAAAAATGATTTGTAATCCCTGTCAAAAGACAAAGCACCGTAGGTCTTTTCCTGAAACCACCTTCCCACCAACATAAAGAACACTAAGCCTGCCATGGTATCAAAATAACCGGAACCGCAACCGGATAAAATCTCCAACGAACTTCGTATAAACATGACTAATATTCCTGCTGCGATGGGCACATCAATATTCAAAAATCGCTGGTGCACACTCTGCCAGGCTGAACGAAAAAACTGCGAACTGCAGTAAAATAAGACAGGTAAAGAAAGCCCGAAATTCAAATAGCTGAAGAGCTTGCCAAATCCCGGATGCAACTCATCACTCAGCGAAAAATACTCCGGAAAACTGAAAAGCATGATGTTACCAAAGGCGAACCCAGCGATTCCAATCTTATAGACATAGGTTCGATCCGAAGCTGTTTTCTTTTTTGGCGAAAGGTCGTCGAGATTTATACGAGGCTCATAGCCGATCAATGACAGCATTTCCACCAGTCCCCTTAGAGACAGATCTGATTTTCGGAAAACCAAGTTCACCTCCTTATTCAGGAATTGCACACGGGATCGGATGACCGCCGGATTGATTCGTTGCAGGTTTTCCAACAACCAGATGCAACTGCTACAGTGCATTTTCGGAATATGGAATTGGACCGTAGCCACATTGCCATCGTCAAAAGAAAGGAGCTTCCGATTGACATCAGGATCATCCAGATAACCGAATTTTCCCTCGTAATTTGATGCAGGTGAAATTCCCGGAGCCGAATTGTACCGATAGTACGTACACATTCCATTCTCTTGGAGCACCTCATAGACCAAACGACACCCTTCACAACAGAATTTTTTCTCGTCGAATCGGTGAACGATAGATGAACATCGGTCACCACAATGGTAACAAACGACAGCGGAGTCAGTCAGCGTTTCCATGAATCCAGTGAATTGAGATCATGGGCAATTTCCAAAAGGTTCCTAAAGCCCGACATGATAAAAGTCAGTTGGCCGAAAAGCTGTATGAACCACTCAATCCAACTCAGTCGTCATCTTCCTGTTCTTTACCACGTTGCAGGTCCGACCCGGTTACTTGCGGCGTTGTTCCCGAAAGTTCGGTATGACGGATTTTTCCACCCAGTCGACCGACGTTGATCATGGCCAAAGAGGCTGCTAGCCCGAAGAGTATAATCATCGATTCTAGTATCTTTGCAAATGACCCCAATCTTTTTTCCAGCAGAATTGAAAACAAGGCGAGTGCACCAGCAATACCATTGATCCATATGGCGGCGGACGCCGCATCCTCGTGTTCACTGATGATGGATTCAGAAACCCCTGAAATTTTTTCAATTGATTCTTCAGCTCCCTCACCCGAATTCATCACGACAAACGAAATCAACGAGGTGAACAATAACGTGTAACGAGCTGCTCTTGAAACAGCAGGACTCTTAAAAATGCGTGCATGAATCAACCAAATAGTACCAAAAACGACACCAACTATGGCTACGTGGTTAAGCATTAAATGAATTCGTATCGGGTTCATAGCGAAACGTATTTTCAGGGTTTAACTTTACGGACAGATCGATTTCCAGACTGATTCGGATGAAACATTAGCTACACTCCATGCTGGCTCCGCACTGAAGACATCGGAAACAAGAGCCAGACCGAACCGTCAGGTTACCACAATCCACACAATGCGGAGCAGGATCGCCGTCAAACTCTTGAGGCCATGTCGAATCAGCAGATGTGTAAACAGGATGTAAAGGCTGATCGGATTTACATCCATCCCGATAGACCGCCATGGATTTCAAGCCCAATTCCCATGCCCGCCTGAAACAGAACTCAACATCTGCTACCGTTGCATCGTGGGGCAAATTGACGGTTTTAGATATGGCACCCGATAGGAACGGTTGCACAGCAGCCATCATCAGCAAATGACCTTCGGGGCTAATCATTCGCTTCGATCCTGGTGCAGGAGGAAGTGAAGTATCGAAGACGCGTACTTGACCCTCTGATAATACATGGCATCCCTCCAAAGTACCATGATGATGTAGGAATTCGGTGA
>CAYWDY010000015.1:0-3103 GCA_964455985.1 uncultured Flavobacteriales bacterium | reverse complement strand
TTCATCAAGACCCAAGTTTCGAAGTCCGTTCTCCACTTGTCGGTTGATCTGCCTTACTGTCTTTCCATCGATCATCTTCTTTTCTTTGACCAATGCGAACTCCGGCTCAATCCCGGAGGTATCTGCATCCATGAGTAAAGAGATCGTCCCAGCCGGAGCGAGTAGTGTGACTTGAGCATTGCGGAAACCGAATTGCTGCCCCAAGCTCATGGTGTTGTGCCATACACGGTGGGCTTCCGAAGCGATTCCATAGGCATCATGGCGCCCTGGCGACACTAATTTTTCTGCTTCTGATGTGTGACGAGCCACGACACGAAGCATCGAGGCCTTATTGCGCTCAAATCCCCGGAAAGCTCCCAATTTGAAAGACCACTCCGCACTAGTTTGATACGCCGTGGCAGTCATGAGCGAGGTGATGGCTGCTGCCAGCTCCCGACCGGCTACACTATCGTACGGAACCCCCATAGCTAGTAGCAACCCACCGAGGTTGGTGAATCCCAAGCCCAAGGGTCGGTATTCAAACGAATGGCGTGCGACAGCTTCCGACGGATAATGCGCCATGAGTACGGATAATTCCAGAACCGTAGTCCACAGCCGACAGGAGTGCATGAATGCATTTACGTCAAAAATATTCCGACGAGCATCGTAAAACTTGAGCAGGTTGATGGAAGCCAGATTACAGGCTGAGTCATCAATAAACATGAATTCCGAACAGGGATTTGAAGCGCGAATCCGACCGGCTCCCGGGCACGTATGCCAGTCATTGATCGTCGTGTCGAATTGAACACCCGGATCCCCACAGGCCCAAGCGGCTTGCACCAGCTCCTGCCAAAGATGACGGGCCGAAAGGTAGGTAGCGGAATGACTGTCAATCCGAGCAGGCAATTTCCACTTCCCGCCAGTCGTAAGTTCATGGAAAAATTCATCCGGGATACGTACGGAATTATTGGACTGCTGCCCGGATACCGTACGATAGGCTTCTCCTTCCATAGAACCGTTATAACCGGCCTTTATGAGAACACGGGCTTTCTTCTCTTCGTCGTGTTTCCAGCGGATGAATTCTTCGATTTCAGGATGGTCGATATCGACGACAATCATTCGGGCCGCACGACGGGTCGTGCCTCCTGAACGTATGGCGGCAGCGGCAGCATCTCCCACCCGTAAAAACGAAAGGAGTCCGGAAGAAAATCCACCTCCGGACAATCGCTCGTGTTTTCCGCGGAGAGCCGAATAATTCACGCCGGAACCTGAACCATACTTGAACACCCGCGCCTCCCGGAGAAACAAATCCATGATCCCTCCTTCATTTACCAAATCATCTTTGACAGAAAGGATGAAACAAGCATGCGGTTGAGGACGCTCATAGGCTGAATGGGATTTCAGGATTTCACCGGTTATAGGATCAGCATAATAATGTCCTTGGGCCGGTCCGGTTATGCCGTATTCATCAAAAAGTCCAGTATTGAACCATTGCGGAGAATTAGGCGCTGCTCGCTGATCCAACAAATCAAACACGACTTCGTCGTAAAAAACACTAGCTTCCTGGTTGGTGAAATAGCCGCAGCGCTCGCCCCACTTACGCCACGAATTGGCTAGGCGATGGACTACTTGTTTGACCGAATACTCACTGCCCGATCTGCCTATGGAATCCGGGACACCGGCTTTCCTCATATACTTCTGTGCCAGGATATCGACGGCAAGCTGGGACCATGAGGAGGGTACTTCCACTCCATTCATCTCATGAACAGCTCCTCCGGGTCTATTGAGTTGCGAACTACGAACGCAATAGTCAAAACGATCGAACACATTCTCGTTCTCCCGAGTGTTCAACCTTGCCTGAAATCTTCCATGGTCTTGAGAATCTTGCATTTCAGCTTGACCAATCAAAATACCGGTGTAGAAGAATGTACTTGAGCATGAAGCACCAGAACCGGCAGACGTGGGTCCTTGACTACTTTTTTCGTCTCGCTTCGAGTCGTTACACGATCGAAAGGATTCAGGCGACGTATGGATAGACAAAGTAGGTCGTACTCTCCTGAAGTAGCTATTTCTTGAATAACCTCCCCAACCGACTCACCTTCCTGCGAAAGGAAATTCATTGTGGCGTATGGGATATTTTTCTTGACTTGTCCTACGAATTCATCCATTCGCTGGCGATCCAGTAGAAGGGCACCCTGTTGTTGGACATGGAGTATGGTGATGCTAGGACGAAATATTTTAAAGTAGCGGGTTACTAAGTAAATCGACTGCAGATCGTTTTCCGCAAAATTGGTGGCATAGAGGATACTATTTATCGGCTTAAAGGAACGTCCCACAGGAATGACCATGACAGGAATGTCGGTTCTCCTGATCACATGGGAGGAGACTGTACCCAGAATACCGTCTTCAATACCATGAGCCCCTTGTGTCCCCATGATGATAAGATCGTAGGAATGACTGGCCGCCTCTGCCACGATAGAATCAGTAGCTGTACCATACTTTACGCGTATTTCGGGGAATTCAAGTCCTGAAGCAGAATGGCTTATGACATGCCGGCCCCACTCCGATAACCGCAATTCAATGGACTTTTCAATCTGAGCCTCTGTAGCCATTTGGACAAATGGAGAGTCAACCTCTAACAAATGAGCCGCGTGAAAAAGAGTGATTCGAGCGCCAAATTCTCGCGATAAATCCATCGCATACAAGAAAGCTTGCCTTGATTCCTCTGAAAAATCTACCGGTACTAAAATCCGTTTAACAGGATATGATACAAAAGATCTCATACAATACCTGTAAATGTATCCGGAGCGCAAATAATTAGACATGATAATTGTCATGTACAACGCTGAAGAAATGTCCGAATCTTGGGAAAGCGAACCAGAGGAATCTTTTTGAGGGATATCACCTATATTTGAAAGACAGAGCTTGACCGATTTTTTTATGACCCTCAAAAACAAACTACTTCTCAGTTCCATGTCCTTTGCACTGGCCATTTTCCTGGCCAGTCTTTATTTACCGAACGGATACCATGTTGAATTCCTTTATCCCCTGATTGTGTTGTTATCCTTATCCAGCCCGGATAACCGATCCACTTTTGACATCAGTGTAGGGGTAACAGTCTTAT
>CAYWDY010000014.1:9711-17974 GCA_964455985.1 uncultured Flavobacteriales bacterium | reverse complement strand
TGACCCTTGCCGGTACGCAGTCTATCACGCAGCGGGTCGAGTAAGTCCTCGTGCTTTTCCTGAACCGTAAGTACAAAATCAGGACCGAGAAAAAGGCTGACCTGGTCATCCTGGAGTAACCCGTCGTGCTCCCGTAGGGCGCGGGATATTAGAAACAGGTGATCCGGATTTTCCTCGGCCTTGGGTCTTTGATAGACATTGACGACATCTTCGATCTGCAAGCGATGTATACCGAAGGTGCCGGCCAGTTTTTCCATGAACGCTGCATCACCGAATCCCCGGATGTCAATCCATTTCACCCGTCCGGGATTCTGCTGAATCATCGGCTTCAGTTCCTCCAGCCGAAGCAGATTGAACTCCTGGAAGTAAGAGGCATCGTAGACGAACACCGAAATGCGGGGAGCCAAGGCATCGGGCCTGACATGAACCACTCCGGGAGCCGTGCCGGGAGGCGCATGCTTGAAGCGTCTGATCCTGGTTTTCTTCCGCGGGTGCCGTTTCATGTCCTGTAAATATCGGAGAATTCCACGAGGAGAAATCCAGCTGTAGCGCCGTTTTGAACGGTTTTATCGACAAGGATTGCCGAGAAGAACGTACCTTAGCTTCATGTCCGACACCGAGTGGTTCGCCGAATGGTTTGACTCACCCTACTACCACATACTTTATCGTCATCGCGACGACATCGAGGCCCGGCAATTCCTCGACCGGCTAGTGAACGCCATCCCTATGAAGGCAGGGAAACGCGTGTTGGACATAGCCTGCGGTCAAGGGAGGCACTCCCGATACCTTTCCGAACTGGGTTTTGACGTCACGGGGTTCGACCTCTCCCCTGCCAGCATCCGTAACCTGAGTTCCGTGGAGACGGATTCCTTGCACTTTTTCGTGCATGATATGCGGAATTATTTCCGGGTGAATTATTTCGACTACGCCTTGAATCTGTTTTCCAGCTTCGGATATTTTGAACGCGACGAGGATGACCAAAAAGTACTTCGGTCAGCAGCCGCCAACCTCAAAGCTGATGGTATCCTGGTTTTTGATTACGCCAACGGAATGCTACTTCTTAAACAGCAAGGTGTTCAGGACAGGAAGGAAATTGACGGCATCATCTTCGACACGGCCAAATCGATAGAAGGAAAACATTTGGTAAAGAAAATACACATCAATGACCAAGGAAAAGAATCCCGATTCCAAGAACGGCTCCGACTTTTCACACCGGATGAACTGAATACGCTTTTTGAAAAATCAGGACTTCGCATCGTAAACAATTACGGTGATTACGACTTGTCGGCCTTCGATCCGGAAAAATCCCCGCGCTGGATCGTTGTAGCTGAAAAGAAATAATGCGATCTTTCGGCATGACCCTGTTTCAGCTGTCAACCCTTTTCCTTTCCATCCTGATCAGCGGGAGCTCCTTGTTCTTCTTCGGAAGGATCACCCAACGTACCCTGAAACTGATCCTAGCCTTCAGCGGCGCGTATTTATTCAGCCTGAGCCTTATCCATCTCCTGCCCGAAGTGTATACGTCCGGAGGAGCATCCATCGGTGTATTCATCCTGACCGGTTTCTTCCTGCAAATCATCCTGGAAATTTTTTCGGAAGGCATCGAACACGGACATATGCACGTGCATCATGAGTCGGGCGGACGATTTCCGTTGGCGGTCATGATCGGGTTATGCATCCACAGTTTCTTGGAGGGCATGCCCTTGGCCCAACACTTCCAAGAGGAATCCACCCGATCGTCGTTGCTGGCAGGAATCATCCTTCATCACATCCCGGTCGCCATAGCGTTAATGACCATGCTGATGGATTCCGGAATCAGCAAGCAGAAATCACTGGGATGGCTGACCGTATTCGCCGTGATGGCTCCCTTGGGCTCTTGGACCGGCGAATGGATAAACGTCAGTTTCACGCAGGACTTGACCATCCTGTTCAGCCGATTGATGGCGATTGTCATCGGTATTTTCCTGCACATCTCGACGACCATCCTCTTCGAGTCTTACGAGGAACACCGGTACAACCTGTATAAGCTGCTCACCATCCTTACGGGAGCGGGGCTGGCCCTGTTGACCTGAGGAATCCCTTCTCATTTTTTCCTATCTTGCAAAGCCTCCGAAGTGGCACGGATTTCCATGGTCGGTACCGAAGAAAAAGAGCTCTTAGCCAAGCGATTGGTGACCAGCAACCTCTACAAGCTGAAGCAGCTCACGCTGCTCATTCAGCCTGAAGAGCTGGCGGAAATCATCAATACGTCCAAGGACATCGATGCCATCAAGGTTTTCCAAGTGCTGGATGCCGAAAAGGCGATCCATACGTTTGAAAACCTGGATTTCGATATTCAGGTCGAACTGCTACAATCCTTTTCCATCGAGCAGCTCTCTACGACGCTGAATACCCTTTCCCCGGACGACCGGACCGCCCTTTTCGAAAAACTGCCGGACGAAACCCTGCAGAAGTATCTCTCGCTGTTGAGCGACGAAGAACGGAAGACGGCCAACCAGCTTCTTCAGTATCCCGAAGAATCCATCGGGCGACTCATGACGCCGGATTTCATCTCCGTCAAAGAACATTGGACCGTACAACAGGTCTTGGACCACATCCGCTTGTTCGGCAAGGACTCGGAAACATTGAACATCATTTACGTGACGGATGCTTCCGGATTCTTGATTGACGATATCAAAGTACGCGAATTCCTGCTGGCTCCGCTTGATAAGCCGGTTAGCGAGTTGATGGACCGCCAGTATTCCGCCTTGAACGCGAAAGATGACCAGGAAACCGCGATTGAAGTGTTCAAGCAGACGGACCGCGTGGCCTTGCCGGTAACGGACTTCAACGGACTGTTGCTGGGTATCATCACCATTGACGACGTGATGGACGTGATGGAAGAAGAGGATACGGAGGATATCCAGAAGTTCGGGGGTACCGAAGCCTTGGAAGAGCCCTACCTGAAGGTCTCCTTCCGTGAGATGATCAGCAAGCGGGCCGGATGGCTCATCATCCTCTTCTTAGGCGAGATGCTTACCGCCAGTGCCATGGGCTACTTCACCAACGAATTGAACCGCGCCGTGATTCTTGCCCTTTTCATTCCGTTGATCATCTCCTCGGGAGGCAACAGCGGTTCGCAAGCCGCCACGCTGATTATCCGAGCCATGGCCTTGGGCGAGCTCACCATCGAACAGTGGTGGAATGTCATGAAGCGTGAACTGTTATCCGGATTGGTACTGGGTGGCATCCTTGGCGTCATCGGATTCATCCGCATCATGACTTGGACACTCTTCACCGATATCTATGGCCCTCATTGGATGCTGATCGCTTGGACCGTGAGTCTTTCGTTGGTCGGTGTGGTGATATTCGGAACATTGTCCGGATCCATGTTGCCGTTGTTCTTGCGCAGAATGGGAATCGACCCTGCCGTTTCTTCAGCCCCGTTCATCGCCACTCTGGTGGACGTGACCGGACTGGTGATTTATTTCTCCCTTGCCTATTTCTTCCTGAAAGGCGTACTGCTCTGACGACAAGGTCAGGCTCCTTATTCTATATTTCCCGTCATGACGACCGTGACTTCCGGCAACATCGGATCGTTCAGGAACAACATGACTTTACGGCTAAATGCTCCGAGCGGTTTTCCAAAAGTATCGAAGTTCATTTCGATGGATATCGATTTACCCGAAGGAATGACCATGGAATCACAGCGTAGAGTAACCCCGGAACCCAGCGGTTTAGCCTGAAGGATCCGAAGGTCGGTCGGTCCGTCGTTGCTGCATTGGAATTTACGGGAAACGGATTTACCGGATTTGACTGTTCCCGCATCAATCGCGAGAAGGGATACTCGAGCCTTAGGAAGTTGGGATGAATCAGCGGCCGTCATCGGCGGAAAATACGCTTTGAGATACGCGTTCACATAAAACATCTTCACCTTCTGATCCGAGTCATCCGTGACCACCCTGAACCGGTCCAACACGAATCCATAGTCAGGATTCTTGGCAGGATCATAGGCTACCAACATCCGTCCATCCTTGCGAGGAGCAAGTATGGTATCGGAAAAACGGACTTGCAGGTGTTCCGGCAAGGGTTCTCCCTTTTCGGTTCCGGCCAGCATGAGACGGAGCGGTTTGGAACCTTCGTTATACAAAAACACCGTATCCACGCGCGGCGTGTTCTTGGTGACATTACCCAGCGAAAGGGAAAAGGCCGAAGCTCTCAACGATCCAGACTTCTTGGGGTACCGATCGGTTAGCGTGGCAGGCTTGGGGGAAATCATCCGTTGTGCACGAACGGTTACCGGTGCCATCATCAGGCCAATTCCTACGAGGAGAAGATATTTCATAGCGGTAAAGCGGATGGGGTTTTCTCTACGATCTGACGAGCCACATCTTCCAGCACGAGCCCGTCAAAATTACCGGAACTCATCAGCAGCACCACGGAATGATGGAAATCCATATGCAGCAGATAATTCAGGAGTTGGGAAGAATCGGTAAACACAAGCAAGCCCGTTGTGCCAAACGCTTCACGCACGCGGTCCGTGGATATCGGAGGAAGTTTCTTATGCTCGATCGTATGCGGGTTAAAATATACCACGGCAACATCCGCATGATCCAATGCCCCCTTGTACTCGTCCAGAAAACGGTCGTTGAGGCTGCTGAAGGTGTGCAACTCCATGCAGGCGATCAACTTGCGATCCGGAAACTGCTCGCCAACAGCGGCGGTGGTGGCTTTCAGCTTGGAGGGAGAGTGAGCGAAGTCTTTGAAAACAGCCACCGACGGATTGGCATCGAGTGCCTCCAAACGACGGGCCGCGCCTTTGAAAGATCGGATGGCATTATAAAACCGATCCGATGGAATTCCAAGCCGCTGGCAAACCAGTCGGGCTCCTTCCAGATTCATGAGATTATGTCGACCGAAAACGTGCAAGGGAATCTCACCGTATTCCGTCAGGAGTCTCGTGACTCCGTTATCAATGCGATGCGGGGGAACGTGATAAGGAACACGTTCCGCCTGAGTAGATGATGTTTGTGCGACACGGACCACTTCGGGGTCATCGCTGCAAAAGATAAAAGTTCCCGAAGACGGTAATCCGTCCGCGAAAATCCGGAACTGCTCGCAGTAATTCTCAAACGTGGGGAAGACGTTGATGTGATCCCAGGCGATGCCGCTGATCAGGCCGATATCGGCATGGTACAGGTGGAATTTCGGGCGACGGTCCACCGGCGAGGCCAAGTATTCGTCGCCTTCCAGCACAATGACGGGCGCGTCGCTGATTCGAACCATCGTTTCAAACCCATCCAGCTTTGCGCCGACCATATAATCGAAATCCATTCCCTCATGCTTCAACACGTGCAGGATCATCGAGGTGATGGTGGTTTTACCGTGACTGCCACCGATGACCACCCGCTTCTTGTTTTTGGATTGCTGATACAAGAATTCCGGATAGGAGAAGACGGGGATACCCAACTTGTTGGCGGCCATCAATTCGGGATTATCGGCTCGAGCATGCATACCCAGGATGACGGCAGACAGTCCGCTGTGTATTTTCTCCGGGAACCACCCTGTCTCAGCCGGAAGCAAACCGGCCTTGGCCAGTCGCGAGCGGGAAGGCTCGTTGATTTCATCGTCGGAACCGGTGACCGTGGCTCCAGAGGTATGAAGTGCCAACGCCAGGTTGTGCATGGCAGCACCGCCGATGGCAATGAAATGATAGGAAGTTGGATGTGACGTCATCGTAATACCTGCTTGTCCATGTCAAGTATCGTCATTCAGCCGATTGGTATTACTTCCGAGACCTGCGATTACTAACAACCGTTGGTCAATCCACCATCGGTTATTCCTACCTTTGACCTATGAGAATCCATACGATAGATACCGGTTATTTCAAGCTGGACGGTGGAGCCATGTTTGGCGTGGTACCCAAGTCCATGTGGAACAAATTGAATCCTGCTGATGACAACAACATGTGCACGTGGGCCATGCGTTGTCTGCTGGTGGAATCGGGCGACCGTCTCATCCTGGTGGATAACGGCATCGGGGATAAGCAGGACCAGAAATTCTTCTCGCATTATTACTTACACGGAGAGGACACGTTGTCGCGTTCGCTGAAGCGGTTAGGTTTCCACGAAAATGATATCACGGATGTCGTATTGACACACCTGCATTTCGACCACTGCGGCGGAAGCCTTCGGTGGAAGTCCGACCGGAGCGGTTTCGAGCTTTGCTTTCCCAACGCTACCTACTGGAGCAACGAGCAGCATTGGAAATGGGCAACAGAACCCAATCCCCGGGAGAAGGCCAGTTTTCTGAAAGAGAATATACTGCCCATCCAAGAATCCGGACACCTTCGCTTTTTGACCGAGGACATGGAACTGGTTCCAGGGTTTGGAGTCTATTACGTGTATGGCCACACCGACGCCATGATGCTGCCCATCGTACGAACGGAGCAAGGCACGGTGGCTTACTGCGCAGACCTGATGCCTTCGGCGGCGCATGTACCTGTTCCCTACGTGATGGCTTACGACACCCGACCGCTGCTGACCATGCAGGAGAAAAAACCTTTTTTAGAGAAAGCGTTACGGGAAAAATGGACCCTCTTTTTCGAGCACGACCCCGTGAACGAATGTGCCCGTTTGGAGGAAACGGAACGCGGTATTCGTGTAGCTGAGACGTTTCCGTTGAAGGCTTTGACCGGCTATTGACGGAGGGATTGACTCACACGGATTACGGTATCCGGCGTGACGATAAAAGGATTTAGGTAAATGATATCTGAAAACTGATTATCAGCAGAATAAGACCCCTCACACAAGTTCGTTTTGTATTTGTTTTCTGGCAGATGAAGGGAAGCCAAAGCTGGTTTTAACACCCGCTCTTGCCAGGATTTGTTTTGAACCAACGAAGGAGTTGCCACGATCAAACATCGATGATCCCGGACGATGAAAACCGCCTCCCCTTTCCTCTCTTTCCATCGATGAATTTCATGCCGGCCCGAATTAACATAATAGTTAACCAAAAAAGAAAGTAGGACCGCTTGAAGCAGACCTACCGACAGGAACAAACAGGGTTTAGAACGTCGAACGAAAAAGAAAGTTGCGGCAAGCACGGCACCCAGCAGCAGCGAACATTCCAACCCTGTAATCCAGCAACCGTCCAGCTGGGCATGAGGCAGATTCCGGAACAGCCGAACAGTGTAGGTCAGTCCGAAGGTCAATTGCTGAAGCAGGTTTCCTGGAAGGATTGCCAGTGAAGGCCAAGGCAATAAGGCAGACAGGAAAAGGGCACCGAACAAAACGGCCGTGGACCAAGGCAGAATGATGAGGTTTGATAAAAGAAAGTAATTGGGAAACTGATGGAAGTAATAAAGTCCCAGTGGAAAGGTGAACCACTGGGCAGCCAAGGTGACACTACTCCCCTTCCATATCCAGTCCTTAGGACCGGTCAGCCTTCCTCCTTGCTCATAGAGCCAAGGCGCAAAGAAGAGAATGCCGACAACTGCCAGGTAGGAAAGTTGAAAGGAGCATTCCAGCAGTAACTCCGGTCGGATGCACAAAAGGATCAAGACAGAAGCTGCCAGCAGATTCCAGGTGTCCGCCCCGGTGAAAAAAGTGCGGCCCGTTTCCATCAGTACAATGACCAGGGCCGCCCGTTGGACGGCCGGCGACCAACCCGTCAGAAAGGCGTACGCCAAGATAAGGGCAAGGCCCACCACTGTTTTCCAAGGTCGATAGCGGGCACCTCGAAGCGTGCGGGAGAATAGCGCCACCACCAAACCATACACCAAGGCCACATGCATACCGGATACCGAGAGCACATGCAAGGTTCCGGAAGCTGAAAAGGCCGCCATCAAATCATCATCCACATCATCGTCAGCTCCCAGCAACAAGGCCGAAACAACACCACATTCGCTGCCGGATAATCCGGCATGACGGAACCCCTCCATCCAGTTTCGTCGCGCAGCGACTGCTGTTCGATGAAGGAGATACCTTGATGCCGTATCAGCCCTGATCAAATGACCACGTTTTACGTGAATGACATGATGGATGTGCTTCAAGGCTAGCCAAGACTTGAAGTCAAACTGACCGGGGAAATCATTCGCTTCAACCGGTTTGAAGGCTGCATTGACAAGCAGGCGATCACCCGGCAACGAATTCATCAAGGAATCACCGGGATCCACGTACAGAACCGCCTTCCCTACCGTCGCCACCCATTCCGATTGATAATAGGTTTTCCCGGACAACCCACCTGAATCTTGTAAACTATCGCTGCAATACTGATGCTGATT
>CAYWDY010000014.1:3128-9701 GCA_964455985.1 uncultured Flavobacteriales bacterium | reverse complement strand
CCTCTGTAGTAAGGTTTCTCATTCTCACACTCACACTCACACTCACACTCACACTCAAACTCAAACTCAGACCGCCCCTTCCGCACTCCCACCACCGATACCATCATTCGAAGTCTCGATCCCTTTTGCTGCGGAGGATCTTCGAGCTGCACGATCAGGTATCGGGAATCCAAGGTTGAGAAATGAGTGCGATGGCTAGCATCATCCGACAGCCAAGCGCGAAAAAAACCGATCATCAGTATCATGAATCGTATCACCACACCGGGTACCCAACGCAATCTGTAGGAGAAAAAGGGTTTCCCAGGTCGACTGAAGAAATAAGAAAGAACGAGTAAACTGCCGACAATAAGTAGAACGCCTTGAATTAGCAGTGACGCGTGCTTGGGATTCAAGGGTTCGCGACCGGCATACGCTAAGCCTAGCCAACAGCCTGCTACAAAGAACGGAACCGTCTTGAATAAAGGTCTTGCCGTTCTCATCATGCGACGGCGAAAGTATATCCATCCCTACCCGATTACCTCAGCGTAAGGAATAAAACCACAAAGAGTAAGGATAGAAAAAGAAAACCGTCAGCGGGTCTTCCACGAAGTGATCCGGGATCCGCAGAAGTAGAATTGAATGATCTCCTCCGCCGAGTACCCGTTCTGAGCCATGACGGAAGCGCCTTCCTGACACAGGCCGACGCCGTGACCAAACCCTTTTCCGGTAAACACCACTTGATCTCCAGAAGGAATGACCGTAAAAAATCCGGAAGGCAGGTCGAAATCCGAACGAATGGACTTACGAGGAATGGAAACCGATCCCGCATGCAGGCAAAACGTTCGGTCTAACCAGTCAGACTCGAGCTCATATCCGGTTGCCGTCGAGTCATCCCACCTGGCTCCTTTCTGCCTGAGGTAATTTTCCCAGCGCGAACGAGTAATTGATTTAGTCCAGTTGGCATGCGTAGAAGTTCGGCAAAAAGTATCCACCACCGGTTGAAGCGACGCGATGTTCTCCGACCACGCCGCCGACGCATCGGCTGTCTGCCCCCCACAATTGCTGTGGTAAACCGATAGGATCAAACGCCCGTTTTCATCCGTGATGACCTTACCGGCCGTTGACCGCACCGCCTTCCGGGTCGAAGCTTGGTAGCGCGTACGTCCTTGGTAAACCTGACAATGGACACGGTCACACAACTCAAAGCCTTGTGCGTGATGTCGATCGCGATTGCCCAAGGCATATGTTCGAATCAACATAGCCTGAAGGCGGACCATGGTCTCTGATTCATTGGGACGGATTTCCGATTCCACAACCCCGGCCACATACGTTTCCAAGCCGATGGAATTCACCAACTGCAATTGTCCATCAATGACGCGGACCGAAAGATCTCCATCATACAGTCCACTCTTTCCTTCGGCTCGGATTCGCATATCATGCCCGCTCGAGGAGGGATGAATACGGATCATCCCGAAGACACCGTGATTTACTCCGTTGGTGGTCACCCGTATATTTCCACGAACCGCTTCCAGTATCACCGATTGATCGGTCTCTAGCACGAATAACGTCGCGTTCTTGGTTTTCACTTCAAGGCCACCCGAGGGAGCCGTGATCTCCACTGAGTTCAATTCAAGGCCGCAAAACAGTCCGACTTGTATGGGACGCGCATGCACATTCGCTTGTGTCAGTGCCAGCAGGGCCATCAAAAACGTGAAGCGGAGGCGGATCATTTTCCGGCGGTCAAAAACTGATGGATGATACCGGCTGCTTTCGCCGCAGCCCCAGGGCCACCCAGTTTATGTTTCAACTCATCATACTCCGAACAGACCTGACGTCTGCCTTGAGGATCCAATATTTTCCGCAATTCATTTTCCAAGTTGACGGTATTCAATTCATCCTGTATGAGTTCTTTCACGACTTCCCTGTCCATGATCAGGTTGACCAACGAGATAAAACGGATCTTGACCAACGAACGTGCAATCAGATACGACAGTCGGTTGCCTTTGTAACACACCACCTCCGGAATTCCGTGCAATGCCGCTTCCAAGGTAGCCGTCCCGGAGGTCACTAACGCTGCGTGAGCGTTTCGCAGAATTCCGTAGGTATCTCCAGCAACGACAGCTACCGGATAACCCATCGCTCGCGTACGGTACATGTCCATGTCTTGCGAAGGGGCCGCCGCGATCACGAACTGATACGATGGAAAGCGCGAAACCATGGACAACATGATGGGAAGCATCACGTTGATCTCCTGATGGCGGCTGCCGGGGAGCAACGCGATAATCGGTCTTTCATCGAGACCATGCTTGTGACGGAAAGCTACGCCCTGATCCGATGATTCGGTGGACACCACATCCAGCAACGGATGACCGACGAAATCGACGTTCATATCATGCTTCCGGTAGAATTCCTTTTCAAACGGAAGGATCACCAGCATTTTATCTACATCCCGCTTGATCTGACGGACGCGTGATTCTTTCCACGCCCACACCTGAGGCGAGATGTAATAAACCACTTTTATTCCGTGCTCTTTGGCGAAACGGGCTATCCGCAAATTAAAACCGGGATAGTCGACCAGGATCAGGACATCGGGACGATACGCCAACAGATCGCTTTTACAGAAGCGGATATTCCTAAGAATCGTGCCCAGGTTTTGAATCACCTCGGCAAAACCCATGAAGGCAAGATCCCGATAGTGCTTCACCAACTCACCGCCTTGCGAAGCCATAAGGTCTCCACCCCAACACCGGAAGCGTGCTTCGCCATCCGTTGCTTGGATCTGCTGCATCAGTCGTGATGCGTGAAGATCTCCGGAAGCCTCTCCGGCAATGATGTAATACCGCATCAGATCAGTTTCAGAAAAAGGACGACAAACACATAGAGGAAGGTGGCACCCAGCACCCCGCGTGCAGCAGCATCGCGGTTGGTTTTTAGAAAGCCAAAAAAGAAAACAAGGTTTATGATGACGGACAAACTGATAGCATGCGTCAAGACATTTCGTTCAATGAACATCTGAAGTACATCCAACAGAGGCTGCCTGTCAAAATAGAACCTGACGAAAATATAAAATCCTAACAGCGGTGATAGGATACCGGTGATCCATCCGATCCACGTCTGTTTGATGAATTCCTTTCGGTCAATAGCCATGTCTAAAACGAATACTGTAGAAAATATAAATGAAGGCGGTGGCCAGCATCGCCAACAGCATGGCTTTTCCGGTACGTACCAAGCCTCGGCGCACTAAAACCCATCGGGCGACAAGCAGCGAAATAGCCAATGCGAACAGATGAATCCGTGGCGCTTGAAAATACCGAACTTCCTCTTGCCAACCGGATAACCCAAAGGACAACGCCGAGTACACCAATCCCAACAGCAGAAGACCTGCCAGGAAGCCGATAACGGGATGGTCTTTCATGGTCAACTTACAGTTCGTAACGCTGTTCATTCAAGAAGGGAATGGCATGATGTGCCGTGAAATCGAATTGAACGGGGACAATCGATACAAAACCATGAGCCAGTGCCCATTCATCCGTATCCTCGCCTTTGTCATGATTTTCAAATTTACCCGTCAACCAATAATACTTCCGACGCATCGGATCCAACCGTTCCTCAAACTCCTCCTGCCACTTGGCCATGGCCTGACGGCAGATCCGCATGCCCTTCAATTGATCGTACGGAAGATTAGGGATGTTCACGTTGAGCAAAGAACCGGTCGGAAGCCCATGCTTGAGAATATTCTGAGCTACGATGCGCGCTACTTTTCCGGCCGCTTCGAAATCGGCATCCAGCGAATGATTCAACAGGGAGAATCCGGCAGAAGGAATCCCTTCGATGGCACCTTCCATCGCCGCAGACATGGTACCTGAATAAATGACGTTGATCGACGAGTTGCTGCCGTGGTTGATGCCGGAGATACACAAATCAGGCTTACGGTGTAAAAGCTTGTCGATGGCCAGTTTGACACAATCCACCGGTGTTCCACTGCATTGGTACCAGTCGTGATCTCCGTGTACTTCTACCTTGTCCAGCCGCAACGGATTGGTCAGGGTGATGGCGTGACCCATGCCGGATTGAGGGCTATCGGGTGCGACAACCAAAATTTCCCCAAGGTCTTGCACGGCATTGACCAATGCATGAAGTCCGGGAGCTGTGATTCCGTCGTCGTTGGTAACGAGAATGACGGGCTTTTTTTGTTCCACTGTGAATAAGAATGATACAGCGGTGAAGGTACGAAATCCATGCGGCACTTGCAGGTGAACACCGGCGGCCGGAGAGCAAATCGTATCTCTGGGAAATTACTTACTCAACGCAGCTTTGGCGTTCTTGATTTCCTGATCGAATGTAGTCTGGGTGATCGAACTTTCGTTTTTGAAATAGAAAACACCACCCCAGTTGTAAACGATTTTCTGGTAATTGGTAGCGTTTCCGTCCAGTTTTACAACCACCCGCTGAATCTTTCGGTTTGGCTCCGTGATCGTCTGTTCGGTGACGCCTTCTTGGTAGTCCGAGCTGACAATCTTGGGAACGGAAGTAGAAACCTGTTTTTTAGATTCGATCTCAGCCATGGCCTTCGCTTTACGGTCAGCTTCCTCTTTGGCGATCTGCTGCTGCTGAGCACGATAAATCGAATCTTGACGGGCTTTGTCTGCAGCCAATTTCGCTTGCTTTTCCTTTTCTGCTGCGGCTTTGGCTTCTGCGGCTTGACGAGCCTGTAGTTCAGCTTCGGCTTTGGAGAGTGAATCTTGGCGGACTTTCTCGGCAATGGCAGCTAACCGTTCCTGATCGGCGCGAGCGATGGAATCACGCTGCGCCTGCTCGCGCAAGCGGGCAGCTTCGGCCAATTGAGCCTTCTCAGCAGCTTGTGCAGCGGCTAATGAGTCTTTGGTAAACTTATCGCGAGCCTTGGCCTCGGCGTCCAAGCGCGCCTTTTCCAATTCAGCTAGACGAGCCTGTTCCAGCTCCGCCTGCTTCACTGAATCCGCTTCCGCTTTTTGCCGCGCTTTGAGTTGTTTCTCTGCCACCAACATAGAATCCTGTCGGGACTTTTCGGCAGCCAGGGCCAATGCCATCGCCTGTTTCTTTTCCAAGTCCTGTCGACGAGCCAATTCCTGATTAGCCTTTTCGGTCGAGTCGGCTATTTCTTTCTGTCGGGCTTTAAACGCCGCATCCGCCATGGCCATGGAATCCTGCCGTTGCTTGGCTTCCAGTTTCAGGCGAGCCTGCTCCTGCTCTTCCAGCCGTTTTCGTTCGGCTTCCTGGCGGGAGACATTGTCCAGAGAATCCTTCCTCGCCTTGTCTTTCAGTTTGATGGCTTCCGCGGCGGCAAGAGCAGCCGCAGCTTCTGCTTGGAGCAGGGACTCCTTGCGTTGCTTTTCTTCCAGTTTCGCCCGAGCCTGCTCCTCTTGTGCCAACCGTTTGCGCTCTGCTTCCTGCCGGGCCACATTATCCAACGAGTCCTTCGTGGCCTTTTCCCTCAGCTTGGTGGCTTCTGCCGCAGCCAGGGCAGCCGCTGCTTCCGCTTTGGCTAAGGAATCCTTGCGTTGCTTTTCTTCCTGTTTCAACCGGGCTTGTTCCTCCTGCTCCAACCGTTTCCGCTCGGCTTCCTGTCGAGCCATATTGTCCAAGGAATCCTTGATTGCCTTTTCCTTTAGCTTGGCGGCTTCTGCCGCTGCCAGCGCTGCAGCGGCAGCTTCTCTTGCGGCTGATAACGAATCCAAGCGTGCTTTTTCACGCTCGGCTCGTGCGATGGAATCCTGACGGTTTTTCTCACGCTGGGCAGCAATCTCTTGCTGACGCAAGGCCTCCATTTGAGCCCGTGCAATGGAATCTTGCATGGCTTTTTCCCGGGCTGCAGCGGCCGCTTGCAGTTGAATCATCTGCTGGGCCTTGGCCAAAGAATCTTTCCGGGCTTGTTCCTGTTGGGCACGCAAAACCATAAGCTCGGACTCGCGGGCCTTGACCTTCACGAGGGAATCGTTCCACAACTGGTTCAAAGAATCCAGTCGAGCTTTATCCTGTTGTCGCTTCAACTCTTCCGCTGCACGCCGCGCCTCCAGCTGTTCCTGTTGGATCTGGCGGGTATAGGATTTATCGTACACAAAATCTTCGTACACCGGATCGAAAGAAATTTTCGCCACCGGCTTGTTCATGGAATTGTTTTGGGACATACCGGCTACATCCTCGAAAAGATCCATCGAGAACTCATTCTCAAAAATGATGTCGGCTTGATCAGGAGGCAACGTGGTATTGAACTCGACCACCTTGGTCACCAGTCCGTATTTGGAAAAGGTAAGGGTGTAACGTTTTTGGAATTGAAGATTGAAATCATAGGTGCCATTTCCTTCGGTAGTAACCGAGCGGGAGGCCTCCCCGGGAGCGGAGATGGAAATTTGGACGCCCTCGGCCGGACTGTTGTTCAACCTCGCTTTGCCTTTGACACGCACGTAGCCGCTTTGCGAAAAAGCCAGTGCGCTGACACCAATTCCTAATCCTAAAAATAATCTTTTTGTTAAATTCATTTTTTGTCTTTTAAGGTAAATGTTTATCGATATTTAAATTTTTTTTTATTTTAATAATACCATTTTTTCTACAGCA
>CAYWDY010000014.1:0-3118 GCA_964455985.1 uncultured Flavobacteriales bacterium | reverse complement strand
AAGCCGCAGGAAGCGAAAAGGGCTTGGAACGGTGCTGACGCTGGATTTAAAAGACATACCGGTGCAAAAGTAGGATGGATTCATGTTGAAAAAACGGAATAATCGACCAATTATTTACTTTATTCAACAAGATTACCGACGAATAACGAATCAAGGGTGAGAACGGAAAACCTGTGTACAAGTCTGTAGAGCCTGGAGCATCGCCTCTTCATCGAGTCCCAAGTTTCGGGCTCCACCGAAATGCCTGACCAGCTCTTCGGTGGCCACATTACCTACCAATGCATCGTCGGCCATCGGACAACCGCCGATGCCGCGAAGCGCGCTGTCAAAACGGCGACAACCGGCATCGTAGGCAGCTTGGACCTTGGAGGCTACGTCCTGAGGTCGTGCATGCAAATGAGCAGTAAACTCCACGCCGGAAATAGCACCCATCACATGACTGAACAGCGACCGTATCGATTCCGGGGTGCTCACGCCAACGGTATCAGCCAAGGCCATATGCCTCACACCTACTTCCTGCAAGCGATGAGCCCACTCGCTGACAAGCTCCGGGCTCCAAGGTTCTCCATAGGGATTACCAAATCCCATGGAAAGATAAATCATGGATTCCTTGCCGGAGGAGTGGCATAATCCGACCAAATCCTTCACCAGCGCCAAGGCTTCTTCCTGCGAAGCATTCGTATTCCTCCGCTGGAATTCTGCTGAGACTGAAAAGGGAAAACCCAAAACATGAATGGGGGCATGGGCGGCGGCCTCCTGGGCACCGCGCAAGTTTGCCACGATGGCCAATAAGCGCGTGCGGGTGGTCGAAAGATCGAGACCTGCCAATACTTCCGCCGTATCCCTCAATTGCGGGATGGCTTTCGGAGAGACAAAGCTTCCAAAATCCAACGTATGAAAACCGACCTTCAGCAGTCGGTTAAGGTAATCCACCTTGATGGAGGTAGGAATGAACTCACTCCAACCTTGCATCGCATCCCGCGGGCATTCCGTAATCTCCAACGTGTTTTGTGTTATCATCGAATCTTTTCGTTCAACAGTGTCTGCACATCTTCGGCTCTGACCAGTCGGGTACTGGCAACCTTTCGATTGTTATCCAAAAGATACAATGTCGGTGTGGCTTCTACCTTGTATGACTCCGAAACAGATTTTGTTGCGTGGGCCATGCGGAGTACGGAACCGTACTCATGTACCCATTCCTCCCAATCCGTTGATGTAGTCCCGACAGAAAGCAATACGACGGTGATGTTTTTCCTATACGCTTCTTGCATTTCGGAAAGTCCGGGCAACAGGGCTCTACACATTTCACATCCCGGTTCCACGAATCCGATAAGTAGGAAATCCGTCGAGATATTTTCCATGGAAAAATGGGATCCGTCTGCCGCAACAGCCGTCCAACCCGGCGCATTGACCCCTTGGGCGATAATGGTGTATCCGCTGGCATCGCGCAGCGACTGAGCCTCGCCGGTAGAAATCAAGGCAAAGGTGGATAGTAACGCAAGAACGATAAACTTCATCGGATGGAAACCCCGGATGCATCCAAAACAGCTATGCGAGGATTAGCCACGCTGTCTGCTTCTTCGTTTTTCTCCCAATGAAGATCACCTTGGAAGAAAACCGATTGGCCGGACATGTCTTTAGGAACGCTGAAGGACTTATCCTGCGTCAATACCAGCAGCGATGTGCCATCAGAGGCTTTTACATTAAACCAGCAGCCTTCACCCTGGCAGACCTCATTCACAGTTCCGGTAACCGTACAAGTCACATGATCAGCGGTGGCCAAGCCGGTCAACGCCTGATCGACAGTCAGGACCGAGGTGGTATCCACCGGTTTGCCGAATGTGCGGGCGGAGGATGTATCCGAAGCCTGTTGACAGGCGGACAGGACAGAAACCAAAAGGAGAAAGAGAAGAATGCTGTTTTTCATACCCCAAAGGTAACAAGGAATGAAGGTTTACAGAGGCCAAACCCGTCAACACCCCATGTTCATATCCCCCATAAAGGGCGTTGTAAAACCGGTAGAATTGGTTATTTTTGCAGACCTATTGTACCTACCCGTTACTAAAATGGCTGAAAATCAACAAGATCAAGATCAGGCAGTCCAGGAAGTCCTGGATAAGACCGAAGTTTTCATTCAAAAAAACCGGAAAAGCCTGGGAATCATCATCGGCGCTCTGGTCATCGCCGTGGGCGGTTACCTGTACTACCAGAAGGTGTATGTAGCCGGCAAGGAGAAGGAAGCACAAACCCTTCTTTTCCATGCGGAAGAGTATTTCCGTAATGACTCCCTCCGTTTGGCCATCAACGGCGACGGAAACAATCCTGGCTTGGAAGAGATTTCAAGCGATTATTCCATGACCCCTTCGGGTAATCTGGCCAAATATTATCTAGGAATGGCCTACCTGAAAAACAAGGAATTCGATAAAGCCATCGACATGTTAAAGAGCTACACGGCACACGATCACCTAACCGGCTCATTAGCCCTCGGTGCTATCGGTGATGCGAACATGGAACTCAAGAACACGGACGAAGGTATCAGCTATTACAAGAAAGCTTCCGAAGAGAATCCGAACAACTACACTACTCCGATCATGCTGATGAAACTCGGCGTAGCCCTGGAGAGCAAAGGCAGCTACAAAGAAGCCGTTGCGGTGTACGAGACCCTTCGTAAGGACTATTCTACCAGTACCGAAGGCTCCCAAGCCGATCGCTACATCGCCCGGGCCTCTGCCTTGGCTGGTGAGTGATTTTCCTGAACAAACACATTACACCGGGCTGATCAAAACAATCAGCCCGATTTTTTTTAACCCCTACTCGCATGGCCACTGCTTCTAACCACCTCACTCCTGACATCATTCAAGGCCCTTCCGCCAGTGGCTATCGTTTTGGCTTGGTCGTATCGGAATGGAATTCAACAGTGACAGAAGCTTTGTTACAGGGCGCTCTGGAAACACTCTTGATGCTGGGTGCCACCGCTGAAAATATCCATCGCATCCACGTACCGGGTAGTTTTGAATTACCGCTGGGAGCCCAATGGATGGCGGAGAAATATCAGCCGGACGCGGTCATCTGCCTGGGATGTGTGATTCAGGGAGAAACGCGTCACTTTGATTTCATT
>CAYWDY010000013.1:13760-18111 GCA_964455985.1 uncultured Flavobacteriales bacterium | reverse complement strand
TGAACGATTCGGAATCGGTTTCCAATACCGAATGGACAAATACCTGAATCACACGGATTCTGTCAGAGCCTCTGCCCGTGACTATTGCCTGGTCTTCAATTACCATCCGGTGGTGACCACGCAAACCAATTCATTCATCGGACTGAAGGCAGGTATTTCCAACTTCGAGTTTGAAAAAAACCGCAACGGCTCCACCTTCGAAAAACAAGGCAGCTGCCTTCAGCTTTGTACCGGAGTAAACATGTTATTCTTGAACCACATGGGCCTCCAGTTGAGTTTCGGAGTCAACGGCGAATTGTATCAGCACGGCGAATTGAAAGATCCCTCCTCCGCCCTGACTACGCCCTATGGTGTCCGATTCATCGGCATTGATCTCGGACTTGGCGTAATCATCCTGTTATAGCCCTTCATAAACAGCAGACGGGAAGTACCGACTGGCGGACTTCCCGTGCTGACATTTCACCTCAGTTTTAACCAAAAAACTGTCCGCTGAGGCAGCGGACCAACCATGAGACGATGCAAACTACGCCTGAAAGCAGGCGACAGCAAGTTAACTAGGCAGACCACGACCCTGCCGTTGTGAAGCTCCCGGATTACTTGGTGAAAAAATCATGGACGGACCGGTTCCCTACGATTTTTGCTCTCGTATCTTTAGCATTATGGCAGACCTCACGGTAAATACCAACGCCTCGTTACGTCCTTTCAACACCTTCGGAATCGAAGCGAAAGCCAGTCATTTGGTGACTATTACGGACCCTCAGGAACTAATACGGTTGATTCAATCCGGCACCTGGCAGGAGGCACCTAAAATGGTCTGGGGAGGTGGCAGTAATATCCTACTCACCCGGGATGTCGAAGGCCTGGTGATCCTGAACCGGATCATGGGAATATCGGTCGTGCATGAGGATGACGAACAGGTCTTCCTCCACGCCGGCGGCGGCGTCGTATGGCACGACTTCGTTTTGTATGCCGTCCAACACGGTTGGGGCGGATTGGAAAACCTATCGCTTATACCCGGCACTGTCGGTGCGGCACCGATCCAGAATATCGGCGCGTATGGCGTGGAGATAAAGGATTCGTTTCATGAATTACAAACTGTCTCTTTGATGGATGGTTCGATCCGGACTTTTTCCCGGGACGAATGCGCCTTTGGCTACCGCGACAGCCTATTCAAACGGGAAGCCAAAGGGAAATACATGATTGTCGGCGTTACATTCAGACTGACAAAGAACCCGATAGTCAACACCTCCTACGGCGCTATCTCGCAAGAGCTTTCCAAGATGGGAGTGTCGCACCCGACCATCGGCGATGTAAGTCAAGCCGTCATTGCCATTCGGCAATCCAAACTCCCTGACCCTGCCGTCATGGGTAATGCCGGATCATTTTTCAAAAATCCGGAGGTGCCTGACGAAGTATTCACAGCATTGAAATCAGTACATCCGGATTTACCGGGCTATCCGGCAAAAACGGGATTCACCAAATTGGCAGCAGGCTATCTCATCGAGAAAAGCGGATGGAAGGGAAAAGTGATGGGACACGTGGGAATGCACAAGGACCAGGCTCTCGTCCTGGTGAACCACGGAGGCGCCACCGGACACGAACTGATCGAGCATGCTAAGCGTGTTCAGGAAAGTGTACTTGAGAACTTTGGCGTGTTGCTGGAGATGGAAGTCAACATCCTCTAGGATGCCTTACGCCTTGATACCGGAGAGCTCCTTTTCTGCCGTCTTCGCCTCTGTTTTAATCTGAGACAGAAGTTCAATCAAGCCGGCTGTTTCACCGCTGCGGGCTTGGATTTCCAATTGCTTGCAATGCTCTGCCAATCGGGAAGCACCGATGTTCAATGCTGAGCCTTTCAACTTATGGGCCTGGGAAGAAAGTTCCATCAAGTTTCCATAGCGCAACGACTCTTCCATCAGAACCACGACCTGCTCTGCCTGGTCCAAAAACATACGGATAACCCGGAAGAAGAAATCAGGATCGGTTCCAGCCGTCATCTCCCGAAGATTATTCAGAATCTTCATATCAATGACGGGACGTGATGCCATTGCACCTGAAGTTTCTTCGGAAGAAGCCTGAGCGGCGTTGCCCGGATCATACCACTTCTTGATTTGGTCCACGATCTCTTCGATCATGAACGGCTTGCTAATGTAATCATCCATTCCCGCCTCCATGCACTTTTCCTTATCACCCTCAAGCGCAAAGGCCGTCATGGCGATGATGTGAGGTCGCTTGGGAAGCACCATCTTATTCAAGATGAATCGTGTCGCCTCCAAACCATCCAACTCCGGCATTTGGACATCCATAAAGATGACATCGAACTCCTCTGTACGCAATCGGTCAATGACTTCTCGTCCGTTCGATACGATGACCGGATTATAACCCAAACCTTCGAAGATGTTCTGAGCCAGCTTCTGATTGATCTGGTTGTCCTCGGCGATGAGGATACGCGCAGGAATGGTCTGGGCCAACTTGGCACCCATGGAACGCAGACCTTCATCGTGTTTGGATCGCTGATGTTCTTCCAACGTAAATATTCCTAGCAACACATCGAGTACCTTGGACCTGTCGACATCCTTAGGCAGCACGGCTGATATGACTTCGTGGGTATAATTCATGATCCATCGACCGGCCTGGTCCGAGTTGAAAAGCACGATGGGCAACTGATTTTTATTACGATGAGAACGGATCGATTCAGCCACCAATAACGGATTCATGGTCATCAACTGGGCATCAATCAAAGCGAGCGTGAACGCTTCCCCACCAGACAAGGCCTCATCCACACGCGTGGGATCGGAAACTATCTGCGGAGTCATGTTCCAACGGGTGAAATAATCAGCATACATGGCTGCACTAACCTTGTCGTCGCCGACAATCAATACACGGGCGTTAGCCAACCGCTTGGAACCGGTACGCAGATCGCGGGATGCTTCCGTGGCTCCGGCTGCTTCCGCCTGCAGGGTGAAGGAAAACACGGACCCCTCGCCTACTTTACTCTTCACCCAAATGGTTCCACCCATTAGCTCCACCAGGTTTTTACAAATGGCCAGTCCAAGTCCTGTGCCACCGTACGTGCGGGACGTACTGGCGTCCACTTGAGAATATGACCGGAACAAGCGATCGATACGGTCAGCCGGAATACCGATACCGGTGTCCTTGACTTCGACCAGCAATTGCTGCTGACGGTCGATTTCCTGCACCTTGGACAGGTATACGACGATGCCACCGCGTTGCGTGAACTTGATGGCGTTTGAAACCAAGTTCATCAGAATCTGACGAAGTCGGGTGATATCGCCCATGATGAATGCAGGAGTGCCCGGCGCAATCGAATACGAAAGCGTAAGTTTCTTCTCAATGGCCTTGGAGGCGAGCAAATCGAATGTCTCCTCCACACAACGTTTGAGAGCGAAAGGCTTGCGTTCCAACTCCATCTTCGCCGATTCGATTTTGGAGATATCCAGAATGTCGTTGATGACCGACAGCAAAGCCTCTCCGCTGAGCAGAATGGAATCGACATATTCACGCTGCTTAGGCGAAAGGGAAGTCTGATTGAGCAGCTTACCCATACCGATGACACCATTCAATGGAGTACGAATCTCATGGCTCATAGTCGCCAAGAAGTTGGTCTTAGCCTCAGTCGACTCCTCCGCTTTCTGTCGAGCATGCATCAACTCTTGTTCTGCCGACTTACGGGACGTAACATCATGCACGAAGAAGGAGACCGTAGCGACAGTCCCCTGCGGATTACGAACGGGATTGATGACGACTTCCAAATGGTTCTTTCCCTTCTGGGTAGCCAATTCCTTATCTACTACTATGGATTCTCCATGGAAGGCCCGAGCATGCAAGTCCAAGTATTCTTTCCGGAAAGGTCCCGGAATAAGATCCAGCAGATTGAATCCCGGCTCGACCACAACACCAGTCATGGTAAAGAAGAAGTCAGCCAGTCTGGGATTAAGTAACTGAAGGGTGTGATGACGGTCTACGGAGAATATTCCGTACTCATGGTTATCGATGACACCGTGTAACCGGTTGCGACTTTCCGCCACGGTCATTTCCATTCGCTTGCGCTGCGTGATGTTCTCGGCTAGGGTCATGATATACCCCGGAGCTCCTTTTTCATCGCGATGCAAGGAAGAGGATAGACTCAACCACATCCACTCATTCGTACGGCGCTGAACCCGCTTTTCGCGACGGGCAGCCGGTGTTTCACTGCGGAATAATCGCGAGAGGTGATAGCGCTCCTGTTCCCGATCATCCGGATGAATCAAATCGAGGTAACTCATGCCATCCATCTCGTGCTCCCGGTAAGCCAACATCAGGCAAAATGCCTTATTGGCGGATTTGATTT
>CAYWDY010000013.1:12060-13750 GCA_964455985.1 uncultured Flavobacteriales bacterium | reverse complement strand
GCTCTTGCTCCATAGGCGGAACGCAAAGTCCCTCCTGGCTTGGGAATTAACCCTTCGCAGGAGGCAGGATGGCCGTCTGCAGACTGAAGTCGAACCAACAACACAGAACCATCACCTTGGGGAATCACATCCACCACCATCAGTGCATTGAAACTGCTACCGATGGCAGTACGGATGATGACAGGGGCAGTAGCTGAACGCTTCTCCCTCAACCGGTCACGGAAGGAACGGTGTTCCTCCGGACTCCAAGGTTTTTCAAAATAAGCGTATAAGTCAACGCCGATGAGGTCAGCCGTTTCCCGAACCTCCAATAATTTGACAGCAGCAGCGTTGGCTTCCATCGTCAGACCGGTGCGCTGGTTCACTTTGAAAACCGCCTCAGGCCATTCAGGCACAAACGGCGAGAACCCATTCAATCCGTCCGATGGAGATACCGGAGGTTTTTCCTCCTCAGGCATCGGCTTTCCGGCCACCTTGAACCACATGTAGGCCAGCGTGACCATCACAAAGAGGAATAGACTGACTACCAGAAAATACGTGAAGCGGAAATGCAGCACATAATCCAGCACGAATACCAAGACGTACACTACGGCTACGGCAATGAGCAGCAGCCGGTAGAGAATACGCTTACCGTCCTCAGAGGGTCGTTGTGGGTTTTGTCCGGTGGTCGAGGCCACGTGTGCTGGGAGCTTACAATTAGGCAAATACTTATATCCATTTCCGGGTAAAGAGGTTGTTGATAAACCTCTGTTTACTGCGTAAAAATGGCATTTACCGTTGCACCCAAGTTAACCCGTTATCAGCGGGAAACAAGTGTTTTCAGCAACTGGAAAAATGTAAGGAATGCGATCAGTTTAGCATCTGGAACCCCACCTGTGCGATTCATACCGAATACTGGATCAAATCGCATGCTTGGGAAGCTGTAAGATGGTCCGCCATTCTGGGAACAATTACGCCCGATTTCTTACAATCGTGAATAGGTATCCCGGACAAAAGTTATCAGCTCCCGGATATATTCCTCGGAAAAATCGAAGTGGATTCCGGCCGCTTCGTAGATATCTCCAATGGAGCACTGGTAGCCCAAACTCAAGGCCTTTTTGTAACCGGCAATAGCGTCGGCAGGTGATTCGCGGTATTTCTTCCACAAGGCGACAGCGCCCAACTGAGCCATGCCATATTCGATATAGTAGAATGGAACTTCGAACAGGTGCAATTGTTTTTGCCAAAGCGCCGCCTTGGCCTTTTCCCAACCTGTCCAGTCTACTGCCTTTCCGCTGAACGCTTCATAGTTCTCCAACCACCACTTCTCCCGCTGCTCCACCGTCATGGAGGGTTGGGTATAGATCCCGTGCTGGAACCGATCGATACACGCGATCCAAGGCAGGGTTTCAATAACGCCCTCCAATTGCTCCTGCTTCGCCCGACGCAAGGATTCGTCATCGTGGAAGAAATGATCCCAATGTTCCATGGAGATCAATTCCATGGACATGGAGGCCAGCTCAGCCACTTCCGAGGGCAATTCCTTGAATCCGATATATGAAAGATCGCGGGTCAGCATGGAATGAATGGCGTGACCACCTTCATGAACCATCGTGACCAGATCGCGTAAGGATCCGCTCGAGTTCATGAAAATGAATGGAACGCCAGTCTCATATAACGGATAGTTGTACCCTCCTGGTGCTTTACCCAA
>CAYWDY010000013.1:0-12050 GCA_964455985.1 uncultured Flavobacteriales bacterium | reverse complement strand
TTTCATCTAACGTGCGAACCACATCTCCGAAGTAAGGGTCGATAGCCGAAAAACAGGTGAGGGTGCGACGAACCAGATCCTGACCGTCTTGGAACGGCTTGAGGTCTTCACGGCCTTTTACATCCACCTCCAAATCCCACGGACGTAGGGAACCAAGTCCCATGTCTTTCTTCCGATGTTCCAGCAATTCATCCAATACAGGAACCACCACGTGTTCTACGGAGCGATGGAACGCTTCGCAATCAGCTACTGAATAGTCGAAGCGGTCGAGCTCCACAAACTTATAATCGCGATAATCAGAAAAACCGGCGTTGACCGCAATGCGGTGACGCAGTCCAACCAAGGCGGTGAACAGTTCATCCAACCGTTCACGGTCTTGTAAACGCCGCTCGACAATTTGGCGATAAACCTGTTCGCGTTTGGAGCGGTCAGGAATCCTCAGGTAATTGCTGGCTTGTTGAAGGGTCAATTCCTTGCCGTCGACGTTAACCGACATGGCTCCTGCGATCTCACCGAATTTCTGCTCGGTGACCGTCAGCTCTGCATTCAAGGGGATATTCTCCGCCCGGAAAAGTCTAATGGCATTGCGTACCTGCCGAAGCGTGATGGCAAATCGACCATCAAGTCCATCCACGAACGGACACTCTACCAGTTTTCGGTTTAACCGGTCCGTAACGGGTTCGATATGAGGATTGACCTCTTCGACAAAGTGACTATACGCCTTGGTGCGTGCTTCGTCACGGGTATCGCAGGTCATACGGATATACAACCAGCCTACATGCTCCTGAATGACGGTCTCCAGTTCACTCCAATCGGAGAGCCAGGTTTGCAAGGCGGAAAGCGAATCAAGATTCCGGCTTTCGAGTTCTTTAAAATAAGGTTCGAGTGATGACCATTGGTCAAAGGCCAACTCTTTCGGTACAAAATGCCGGGCAGCCGGGACGGGCAAAGCGAAGGCTGTCATCAGACTTTCTTGCGTGTCTTGGTGGCAGCGATCTTGGCACCCTCTGTTTTTGGACCGTGGGATTCGTGATGACGGACGGGTTTGGCATGGTCATCAGCAACAGCTACTTCTTCAACAGATTCAGGGGCTTTGGTAAAATCCACCTTGCCTTTGAGTTGATTGTACCAGCTGATGACTTTACGCATGTCAGATACATAGACCCGGTCTTCATCGTAGTCAGGAACGATTTTCTTGAAAAAGTTCCGTAGCGCCGCGTCATCCGATTTGGCATCCACCGGTAACTTATCCCCTTCTGTCTCCTGAAGCTTCAAAAGGATCTCTCGCAAAGGTTTCTCTTCACCGGTGGTATAAATGGCCACATCCACCAACGTCATGATACGCTGGCTACCGTTTACCATACTGCGCTTCCCGTCCAAAAGAGATTCGACGATGAATCCGTTCTTGTTATTGGCGATTACTTTGAATAATCCGGCCATCCCAGGGACGGCGATAATGTCTTTCAATTCCATATTTCGTTCTGATCGTTACTGCAAATTTATAAAAAGGAACGGCTATTCCGCGCAGTGGTTCTCTGATATGCGTCAACAAGCCTCTTGACAAAAGCAACCCAGATGCACCCCGGGGCAAAAACAAAACCGGCCGAGGAGTATCCCCGGCCGGTTTATCATTACTTCTGCGAGAATCATTTGACTACCGTGAGCGGACGAACCTGCTGGGTGTCGCCTGCCGAGAAGCGAACCAGATAATTTCCAGCCGAAAGGGCGGAGAGGTCCACATTCAACGTGTAGTGGCCAGAAGCCAGTTGTTGTTGAGGCACATTGACCACAAGCTCTCCAGTCAGGGAATAAATCCCAATGGACGGAGAACAAGAACGGTTCAGATCGAAACCTAAAGAGACCTGGTTTGATGCGGGATTGGGGAATACATTCGTTAACCCTTGATTGACCGGTACGATCGGAGTCAATCCGGTTGATGGATTATTCAAGTTATCATAACGAATCTGAGCGGCATCTGCGGAGGATTGGATCATGGACAGGTCTTCTCCGGCAATAAGGGCAAAGGCAATGGTCACCGAATCATTCGCTGCCAGGTTGAAGGGACCGGAGGAAACCACATCAATGACGTCATTACCGGTTGCCGCCGTATTTCCGGCCTGGGCGCGAGAGGTTGAAAGGGCAGCGTATTTCTCATTATTATCATTTCCATCGGAAAGATCAAGGCCACCGCCGCCACCCGTTACATTGTCGATGGCGTAGTGGTTGAATCCACCGGTGTTGGAGAGCAACTTGATACCGGCATACAAACCTGCTGCATCCGTGCACCATACATAACCCATCTTACGGGACAAGTCCTCGTCGGCTTTGTTGTTGGCGTAATTCGGAATATCCCAATCCGCAAAGATCCCACCGTAAAGACCATTCAGCGTGGAGGAACCGGTGTTACGGATCGTATACTCCACAATGATGTATTTCCGGTCAGCCGCCGGTTGAACCCAAGCATAAGCACGATGTGAAATAAGGACCGGCAACGGAGCCGTGGACGTCGAGCCGTTGTCCGCGAAACGACCGAACGCATCGTAATCCGAGTATGTTCCCGGCTGTTGACCTTGTACCGTCTGTACTGAATTGAAATCGATATCGTAGGTAGAACCGCTTCCGCGCACGTTGTCGGAGACCTGTGTTCCGGCAGCTCCCACCATCAATCCCATTTCGTACAAAATGGTCGGACCACCCATATAACTGAAACCGATTCCTTGAGCCTGACCGGATTCGTTATAACCGATCAATCCCTTGCTCGTGATACTGGTACCAACGTCGTTGATTTGAATGTTGATGTAATCGACATTCACCACCAGGCTGAACGCATAGAAATCAGTCCAGGTACCGTCGGTCAGGGTCAGCTTGAAAGGAACTACCGTATTGAGCGGAGTACCCGCATTGACTTTTACGCGGTAAGGAAGCGAGATATTCGACGCGGTATCCATCGTTGCGATCGCACCAGCCGTGTAACTGCTAGACAGGATGGTAACATTCGTGGAGGTCGTTGTCAAGGAACACGTCAGGTTCGAAGTAGGACGTAACAGATTACGAAGAAGCGAGACGAAACGGAGAGTGTCTCCAGCTACGAATACATTGTCATTACCGTCACTGCTGGACAAATTCTCGACAGTTACGCCGGGAGAGGTGGAATCCGTTAAAGCCCGATACAAGTTGATACGGCCCTTGCCCAGTTTATCACGGTATGCCGAATTGCTGGTGACGTTGTAAATATTGTCGCAAGTGATACGGAGCTGTTCAGCAGCTTGAAGGGCATTCATTTGAGGGAAACGGGAACGAATCAATGCCACGCCGCCGGCTGCAATGGGAGAGGCCATGGATGTTCCACTGTAGGATGTGTAGTTATCGTTATAAACGGTGGAAAGAATTGCCGTGCCCGGGGCACAGACATCCACATTGAACGAATAGCTGGAAAATCCGGACTTGGCATCCGTACTGGAGGTAGAGGCTACGGAGACTGCGTTGGCGTAGGAAGAGGGATAATGGTCTTCTTCGATACTGCCATTACCGGCGGCACCAACAAAAACAGCATCGTGATCCAGTACAGCAAAATTGACTACATCCTGTTCGAAATCACTTGGCCCGCCGGACCGTCCCCAAGAGGCATTGATCACATCGCAACCGTGGGTGGCTGCGTAATAAACCCCGTCATAACCGTTGTCAATGGAGGAAGTACTTGCATCAAGACAACTTTTCACCGGCAGGAAGCGGCAATTGAACCCTGGCCCTGCAACACCTACTGTATTATCTGTAGTAGCTGAAGCACATCCTGAAACGTGTGATCCGTGATCACTGTTGACAACCATTGGATCGTTATCGTTTTCACTTACATCCCAACCGCGGAAATTGTCGGTATATCCGTCGCCATCATCATCCTGACCGTTGATCGGGTCTGCCCAGTTGTAAGCGATATTCGCTTCCAAATCCGGATGATCCCAATCCGTACCGCTGTCGACGATTCCAACAACAACGGTCGAATCGCCTTGAGAAATATTCCAAGCATTGTATGCCTGAATTTTTGTCAATGCATATTGATTCGCAATCTGGGGATCATTCGGCGTGTAATAAAGATCGTGGATATAGATCGGCTCTACGTATTGGAAACAACCTGCGGATTTCAACGTCGCGATGGCTTTATCCAAGGAGACCGAGGGATCGAAACTGATCTGGTACACCAGCGACAGGTCGACGGGAGTCTTACCATATTGATTGCGTTCGGCATTCGGAGCCTGTTCACGAGGAAACTTCTTTTCCACTTTGCTGATACCCAGGGAAACGGCTGCAGTTTGGAAAGAAGGGTGAGTAATTTCATTTGCCTGGCAAGAGGAACGATAGCCTGGAAGGACCTTGACCACTACTTGACCAGCATGCGCCTTGGCTCCGTGGAAGTCAACCCGGGATTCAGAAGGCTTGGATGAGACGAAGGAGTTGGCTGCGGACGCAGACCAAGGCAGTACCACCGTGGCCCACAAGGCCATGGGGAGGAAGCGTAGTTTGAACATGGAGGATGAGGTTGGTTGCAGGAGATTAAGATTGAGGTGTCAAGGTACTGACACTAAAATGAATAACCAATAAAGTTCGACAGAGTTCAGGAAGCTGCGAAAAACTATCGGGGTAAACCCTGATAATCGGGCACTTCCGGTAAAAACTCGTAGGTGCCATCCTGGTGATTGACCCGGCAGCAATACAGCTCCATGCCGTTGGCCAACAGGAACAGCGGGACTTGAAGCACCAAGTTATACCGTGCGGCCTGGTCGAAAACCCGTTGATCCAAAGCCACGCCAGGAGCCTTGCACTCAATCAACATCACCGGCTTATGATCGGCATTATAGACCAACGCATCGAATCTCTTACTCATTCGAGACCAAACCAGCTCCTTTTCTACTCCAATCAGACTCTTGGGGTAACCACGGTCTTCGCATAGAAACGTCAATACATGTTGACGCACCCACTCCTCCGGAGTCAGACTCACGAATTTTAAGCGTATTTTGTCGAAAATTTTAAGTGAACGCTGTCCGGAACCCACGGACTTCATGGTAAACTTGTATTCCGGGAAGTGAAGACGGGGCAGCGACAAGGGGAAATATTTCCGGTGAAAATAAGCGCATGGACACAAAAAAAGAAATCGTAGAGAATTGGTTGCCCCGTTACACGGGAACCCCGCTGGAAGAATTCGGTAAGTATATCTTGCTGACCAACTTCCACCATTATGTAAAACTATTCTCTGAATGGTATAATGTTCCGATCAAAGGAGCAGACAAACCAATGCCCAACGCCACTGCCGATGGCATCACCATCATCAATTTCGGCATCGGTAGCCCCAACGCAGCCCTCGTTATGGACTTGTTGAGTGCCATCCAGCCGCGAGCTTCTCTTTTCCTCGGCAAGTGCGGCGGACTCAAGAAGAAAAACAACGTCGGTGACCTCATTCTGCCCATTGCCGCCGTTCGTGGCGAAGGAACCTCGAACGATTACCTACCTCCGGAAGTACCTGCGTTACCTGCGTTCAACTTGCAAAAGGCCGTTTCCACCACCATCCGTGATTTCGAATTGGACTACTGGACCGGCACGGTTTACTCCACCAACCGCAGAGTCTGGGAACACGACATGGAATTCAAGCAGTATCTCGAACGCACGCGTTGCATGGCCATCGACATGGAAACCGCCACTATATTTTTAGTCGGGTTCGCGAATAAGATTCCTACCGGAGCTCTGCTGTTGGTCTCCGACCAACCCATGGTTCCAGAAGGCGTGAAAACCGCCGAGAGCGACAAGAAGGTGACCAGCGCCTATGTCGACAATCATCTCCGCATCGGCATTGCTTCCCTGAAACAGCTGATCAACAACGGCCTAACGGTAAAACACCTCCGCTTCTGAACCCATGTCGTACCAGCAATTACTTGGCGACCTGAAGAAGAAAACATACGCTCCCGTGTACTTTCTGCACGGCGACGAACCTTACTTCATCGACCAAGTGGTGGCCTACATGGAGGAGAATATCCTCTCAGACAGCGAAAAAGAATTCAACCAAACGGTACTGTACGGCAAAGACGTCGATGTACTCACGCTGATCAGCCACGCCAAACGGTATCCGATGATGTCGAACTTCCAACTCGTCATCGTCAAGGAAGCCCAGGACATCCGCAACCTCTTAAGCAAAGAAGGCAACGAAAAACGTGATCCGTTTCTCGAGTACCTGCAAAAGCCTACTCCCACTACACTATTGGTCTTGGCGTTCAAGCACAAGTCCATCGATAAAAGGACCAAGCTCTACAAAGCCATCACCCAACGCGCGGTGGTACTGGAAAGCAAAAAACTGTACGACCGGGAAGTTCCCGGATGGGTGACGCAATATTTCCTCTCGAAAGGACAACGTATACATCCTAAAGCAGCCATGATCATGGCCGAGTACTTAGGTAATGATTTGTCCAAAGTCGCCAACGAGGCCGACAAGCTGATGCTTTCCATGAAGGATGGCGAAGAACTGTCCGCCGCTACTGTAGAGGAAAAAATCGGGATCAGTAAAGACTTCAACGTATTTGAACTCTACTCGGCCTTTGCCACACGCAATATTTATAAGGCGAATCTGATCGTGCGGTATTTCGCCTCAAACAGCAAGAGCCACCCTATTCAACTCACACTTCCCTCGATCTTCGCTTTCTTCCACAAGGTGATGAGCGTCCATGCCGCCGGAAAAAATGCCGATAAGACAAAAGTGGCTGCTGAAATCGGTGTAAGTCCCTACTTCATCCAAGAATACCTTCAAGCTGCACAGACCTATCCTCCGGCGGTATGCATGCGTAACATAGGCTATCTCCATGAATACGACCTGAAATCCAAAGGCGTGAACGGGGAAAGGATGACCGATGATGCCCTGTTGCAAGAACTCGTTTACAAACTCATGCACTGATTCCCATGAACTACTGGCTCGTCAAATCCGACCCGGAGACATACAGCTTCCACGACTTGAAAAGAGACGTCTCAACTACGTGGGACGGCGTTCGAAACCATTTGGCCAAGCGACATTTGTCGAACATGAAAAAAGGGGATCACGTGCTAGTCTATCACAGCATGGGTGAATCCTCCGTAATCGGCCTGGCCACTGTATCCAAGTCCGGATTTGAGGACCCTACAGCGCCCGGCGAAGGGTGGGTGGCCGTAGAATTGAAAGCAGGAAAAGAACTGAAGCGACCGGTCACCTTGAAAGAAATCAAAGCCGACAGCTTGCTTAAAAAAATGGAGCTGGTCCGTATGAGTCGCTTGTCCGTCATGCCGGTCACCTCCGACGAATACCACCGCATTCTGGATCTTTCCGGACGGTAATCACCGACTTTCTTCGTGCGCGAAAAGACGTACCTTCGTCACCGATTATGCGTCATTTATTACTCATTCTTCTGGGAAGTCTTTCCCTTTCGGTTACAGCACAGACGGCCGACATCCGCGGCTTCGTGTACGAGCAGGAATCTTCCGAACCTGCCATTTATACCAGTGTGTATTTGAAAGGCACCACGTTCGGCAATCAGACCAACTTGGACGGCTTCTTTACCATCACCCAGATTCCTCCGGGTGACTACACCCTGATGATCACTTCGATCGGATACGACACCGTACAGCTGCCATTGACGCTTAAGTCGGGAGATATCCTGACCAAGAAGTTGTACCTGAAAAAATCAGCGGTACAGATGAAAGAGTTGGAGGTATCCGGAGAGAGTGAGGAGAAGAAGACCGACGTACGGATTTCCGTCAACAAGATCGTCACCAAAGAAATCAAGCAGCTTCCCTCCGTAGGCGGCGAGGCGGATCTGGCGCAATACCTGCAAGTCATCCCGGGAATCATATCCTCCGGTGACCAAGGCGGCCAATTATACATACGAGGAGGAACTCCGATTCAGAACAAGTTGTTGCTGGACGGTATGGTCATCTATAATCCGTTCCATTCCATCGGACTCTTCTCGGTCATCGATCCGGATATCATCCGCGGCGCAGATGTGTACACAGGCGGATTCAATGCGGAATACGGCGACCGGATTTCATCCATCATGGACATCACGACACGCGATGGCAATAAGAGAAGACTGTCAGGGAAAGTGGGCGCCAACACGTTTTCCTCAAAAATCATTTTGGAAGGCCCCTTGAAGAAAGAGCGCGACAACGAGGAAGGCAGTTCATCGTTCCTCCTCTCCTACCGCAACTCGTACCTGGACCAATCGTCAAAGGTGTTCTATCCTTACGCGGATGAGAATGGGCTTCCGTTTTCGTTCCAAGACCTTTACGGAAAACTCTCCTTCAACAGTTCCACCGGCAGCAAGGTGAACTTTTTCGGTTTCCGATTCAGTGACCGGGCTAATTACAACAACATCGCTGCACTTAATTGGGATGCCACAGGAATTGGCACCAATTTCATCGTCATTCCTTCCGGATCCTCCGTGCTGATCGAGGGGCATTTCGCTTTTTCCAATTACGGCATCGAGATGAATGAGCAGTTCGCGCCTACCCGTTACAGCGAAATCGGCGGGTTCAATTCCGGTTTCGATTTCACGAACTTTAAAGGCAAGAATGAATTCAAATACGGTATCGATGTAGCCGGAATCAAGACGAACTACCTGTACGAAAACATCATCGGCACCAAGACCGAGCAGAACCAGAATTCGACGCAGGGCGGTGGATACCTCAAGTACAAGCGCGTTACGGACCGTTGGGTCATCGAACCGGGATTCAGGATCGCTTATTATGCCTCCCTCTCCGAATTATCCCCGGAACCAAGAATCGGTGTCAAGTACAAGGCCACTTCCAAGCTCCGATTGAAAGGAGCTGCCGGATATTACGCTCAAAACCTGATTGCCGGTACCTCCGACCGCGATGTAGTCAATCTGTTCTACAGTTTCCTGACCGGCTCGGATAATCTCCCCTCCGAGTTCGACGGAGAGCCGGTCACCTCCAGGCTTCAAAAGGCACGTCACGTGATCGCAGGTTTCGAGTGGGACCTGCCGCATCATTTCTCGCTGAATGTGGAAGCCTACATCAAGGATTTCACCCAGCTGGAAAACATCAACCGAGACAAACTGTATGACGATACGCCACAGAATTCCAACAAGCCCGATGCGCTGAAGAAGGACTTCATCATCGAAACCGGTATGGCCCGTGGTATTGATTTCCTCCTCAACTACGACTACAACGGATTTTACTTCTGGGGTGTATATTCCTACGCTTCCGTCAGCCGTTTCGACGGGACACGGACCTATTGGCCGAACTTTGACCGCCGCCACAACGTGAACCTGTTGGCTTCCTACAGCTTCGGCAAGAACCGTTGTTGGATGACCAGTATCCGGTGGAACTTCGGTTCACCGTTCCCTTTCACCCAGTCTGCCGGATACTACGAGCAGCTGACGTTTGTAGATGGTATCGGCACCGACCTTTCGGGGCAGAACGGAAACGTTTCCACCATTTTTGCCCCAATCAACGAAGGCCGACTCTCCTCCTACCACCGCCTCGACTTTTCGATTCAACGCACCTATCAGTTGTCAACGACCAGCAAACTGGAAGTCAATGCCGGGGTAACGAATGCTTATGACCGGCAGAATATTTTCTACGTGAACCGGTTCACAGCACAGCAAATCTATCAGCTGCCGATTCTACCAAGTATCGGCGCCATTCTTTCCTTCTGATTCTGTAAAAGGAATTAAAAGACCGGCTGTCGACTGGATTCTTTTATCTATCTTCACACCCCGTGTTGATGAGTCTGTTTTTCTCATCTGCGCATTACCTGATCAAACTTCAACACGGTGGCAGCAGCAAAATACATTTTCGTAACCGGAGGGGTAACCTCTTCCTTGGGCAAAGGCATCATCTCGGCTTCGTTGGCCAAGTTGCTTCAAGCACGCGGATATTCGGTTACCATCCAGAAATTCGACCCCTATATCAATGTGGACCCAGGGACACTCAACCCGTATGAACACGGTGAGTGCTTCGTGACCAACGATGGAGCGGAAACAGACTTGGACCTCGGACATTACGAACGGTTCCTGAACCGCCCCACTTCCCAGGCCAATAACGTCACCACAGGAAGGATCTACCAAACCGTCATCAACAAAGAGCGCGAAGGTGCCTACTTGGGAAAAACGGTACAAGTGATTCCGCATATCACCGACGAGATCAAGCGATGCATGCTGCTGTTGGGGGAAAGCGGGGAGCACGAAATTGTCATTACGGAAATCGGAGGAACGGTGGGCGACATTGAATCGCTGCCTTATGTGGAGACGGTCCGTCAGTTGAAATGGGAATTGGGCAGCTCGGCGATGGTGATACACCTGACCTTGATTCCTTTCCTGGCAGCTGCGGGAGAACTGAAGACCAAACCCACCCAGCATTCGGTAAAATCGCTGCTGGAATTAGGCGTACAGCCCGATGTATTGGTCTGTCGGACCGAGCGTCATCTGTCGGCTGACCTACGGCGTAAAGTCGCGCTGTTCTGCAACGTGAATGTGAATGCCGTCATCGAATCCATCGATGCCGATTCGATTTATGATGTGCCGCTGTTGATGTACAAAGAACAGCTGGACAAAGTCGTATTGAACAAGCTGAAGTTGCCCTTGAAGCATGAACCGGAACTGGATGTTTGGAAGGTATTCTTGGGCAAACTCAAGAATCCGGTCAATGAAGTACGGATCGGGTTGGTCGGTAAATACGTGGAGCTTAAGGACGCCTACAAATCGATTGTGGAGGCATTCATTCACGGCGGTGTCGCCAACGAATGCAAGGTGAAATTGGAGTGGATCCATTCGGAAAAAATCGATGCGGAGAATGTGGCGGGTAAGCTGGGAGGATTACACGGCGTGTTGGTGGCTCCCGGTTTCGGCGACCGAGGCATCGAAGGAAAAATTGCAGCCATACGATACGTGCGGGAGAACAACATTCCGTTCCTGGGGATTTGCCTGGGTATGCAGTGTGCGGTCATCGAGTTCGCGCGGCATGTGATTGGGTGGAAAGACGCACATTCTACGGAGATGAATCCGAACACCAAACATCCGGTGATCGACTTCATGGAGAACCAGAAGAATGTCACTCGTAAGGGAGGAACGATGCGTTTGGGTGAATACCCGTGCGTGATGGAGAAAGGCAGCAAAGCGTATTCAGTGTATGGAAAATCACGGATCACGGAACGACACCGTCACCGGTATGAGTTCAACAACAAGTTCATGAAGGAATTTGAATCGGCAGGATTAACAGCCTCGGGAGTGAATCCGGACTCGGGGTTGGTGGAGATGGTGGAATTGAAGAACCACCCTTGGTTTATGGGTGTCCAATTCCATCCGGAATACAAAAGCACCGTGGAGAACCCCCACCCTCTCTTTGTAAAGTTCATTCGAGCGGCCATGGAGCGGTCCCGAACAAACTCGTAAGTCAGTTTTTTGTAAATTTTAGGGGATACAAGTGATTTTACTGTGAGTTCGATTACCTTCGAAATCCGTAAAATTTGAGGATAATAAGGGTGAACCTTTAGCATCGTCTGAAGGTTTATACGAGGTGGGAATTTGGTGGGAATTAAGCTTCTTGAGGCGGGTCAAAAAAGCCCCCTTTTTAAGCTCCTGACCCCCGAAATCATCCCCTTCGCCTAAAGGTTCAACCTGTTGATATCCAACCGACAAAATTAGTTGCTATTGGGTCGAAATTACTTTAGATTTGAAGACTATGTATCATAGGGGAATTCTATCTGTTCCCGATGTTACGTTATACGTTCACTCCTCAGTCACCCATCATCCAATTTCCAAGCGCATGAAATTGAATTTTACACTTCGCCAATCGTTGATCCTGTGTGCCTTTGTGCTCACTGCACTTGTCACGTACGCCCAGCCCGGTATTGGCATCAGTTACCGAGTCTCCGGCCCACAAGTTCCAAGGCCGCAGATAAGTGCTCCAGCACCAGCCATCAATACAGTCAGCACCGTAAGTACAGTGCAACGGCCAGGTGGAACATTGACGTATGGCGGCGTCCAGTATGATGGTTTCGTAGCCTGTACCAACGGCTGGTT